>CAYLLD010000018.1:0-21938 GCA_964384315.1 uncultured Rhodobacterales bacterium
GCCGCAGTTTGATGCGGCTTGGGTTGATGAACTGGCAAAGTGGAAAAACGGCAAGGCGGCATGGAATATGCTGCAATTTGGCCTGCGCCTTGGGCGCGCGCCACGGCAGGTTGTAACCACGACGCCGCGCAGCACGGCGCTGTTGCGAGATGTACTGGCGCAGGCGGATACGGTGCTGACCAAGGCGCCCTCGCAGGCCAACCGCGCCTATCTGGCTGACGGGTTCTTGGAGCATGTCGAAGGGCTTTACGGCGGCACGCGGATGGCGCGCGAAGAGATTGATGGCGAGTTGCTCAACGATGTTGAGGGCGCGCTTTGGACGTTGGAGCGCTTTGATGCGGCGCGGCTGCATCAGGTGCCGCCCTTGGATCGTGTGGTCGTGGCGGTGGATCCGCCGGTGACCTCTGGGGCGGGTGCGGATGCTTGCGGGATCATTGTGGCGGGCGCCAAGTTGCAGGGGCCGCCCGCAGATTGGCGCGGCTATGTTTTGCATGATGGCACCGTTGAGGGGGCCACCCCGACGGAATGGGCGCAGGCGGCGATTGAGCTTTATCACAAGTTCGAGGCGGACCGTATGGTCGCGGAGGTCAATCAAGGCGGTGATCTGGTTGAGACGATCACGCGCAGCATTGATGCGCAGGTGAGTTACCGCGCGGTGCGGGCCTCGCGGGGCAAGATCGCGCGGGCGGAGCCGGTGGCCTCGCTTTATGAGCAGGGCCGCGTGTTTCATTGCGCGCCCATGCCGCAGCTTGAAGACCAAATGGCCGAGATGACCCAAGGTGGATTTGTTGGTTCTGGCAGCCCTGATCGGGTGGATGCGCTTGTCTGGGCGCTCACCGAGCTGCTGCTGGTGCCGCAGGCCAATCACCGCACCCCGCAGGTGCGTCGACTATGACCGGTATGTGCCAGTTTCAGGCCAAGCCTAAAAAAGGAGCTCTTGCTGATGGTTTTTCAGCTGTTTTCGAATGACAAGGCCGCGCCTCAAGAGGCGAAGTCTTCGGCGGCCCCGCTGTTTGCGCTGCATGGCGCGGGGCGGGCGTCTTGGTCGCCGCGTGATGCGGGTAGCCTCGTGCGCAATGGGTTTCAGGGCAATCCTGTGGGCTTTCGCTGTGTGCGTCTGATTTCCGAGGCGGCCGCTGCGGTGCCTTTGGTGTTGCAAAGCCAATCCGAGCGTTTTGAGCATCACCCGTTGATGAGCCTTTTGGCGCGGCCCAATGCGGCGCAGGACCAAAGCGCGCTTTTGGAGGCGGTTTATGGTCAACTGGCCCTGACCGGTGATGCTTATGTTGAGGCGGCGGGCATGGATAGTTCCACTGGCGCGCCGAGTTTTCTATATGCGCTGCGCTCGGATCGGATGCGGGTTGTGCCAGGCTCTGATGGTTGGCCGATTGGTTATGAATATGCGGTTGGCGCGAAGAAGCACCGCTTTGATGTGCGCGGTGATTTGCCGCCAGTTCTGCATCTGAAATCGTTCCATCCGCAGGACGATCACTATGGTTTGTCGCCTTTGCAAGCGGCGGGGGCGGCGATTGATGTGCATGGCTCGGCCAGCCGGTGGTCCAAGGCGCTTTTGGATAACGCTGCGCGGCCTTCGGGGGCGATTGTGTACAAGGGCGGGGACGCGGGCGGCACGCTGCCCACGGATCAATATGACCGCCTCGTGGATGAGTTGGAGAACAACCATCAAGGCGCGCGCAATGCGGGGCGGCCGATGCTGCTTGAGGGTGGGCTGGATTGGAAGCCCATGGGCTTTTCGCCCTCGGATATGGAGTTCCACAAGACCAAGGAAACTGCCGCGCGGGAGATTGCGCTGGCCTTTGGTGTGCCGCCGATGATGCTTGGCCTGCCGGGGGACAATACCTATTCGAACTACCAAGAGGCGAACCGTGCGTTCTATCGGCTGACGATTTTGCCGCTTGTGGGCAAGGTGGCGGCTGGTCTGTCCGGTTGGCTGGATGCGTGGTTTGCGCAAGGTCTGTCGCTGAAGCCTGATCTGGATAATATCCCTGCGCTTTCGGTAGAGCGCGAGGCGCAGTGGAAGCGTGTGGCCAGTGCGGATTTTCTGTCAGAGGCCGAAAAACGAGCGCTTTTGGGGTTGCCCGCCTTGGCGGATGATCAATGACAGAAACACCGCAACGGTTATTCCAGCGAACTCACTCGTTTTGGGCATCACGGGCCGCGTAACCACGGACATTTTTGGTGATGCAGTGAGCTGGCGGCTTGGGGTGGACGGTTTTGATGACCGATATGGCACAAGTTATGGGTTAACGATGGGAAGCTATGCGCGCGGGCTTACTGGCATGCCGCTTAGTTACTACGAGGATACCAGTCTTCTTTTGACAGGTGAGGGCGGTACGTTTTCCGGCGGGGCTGTCAAATTTTGCGTTCATTATTTGTCGATCCTGCCGCCACGAATTTAACAGCAAAGTTATTTGCGTTTGCGGAAAACTTCGAAGACCATCTCGACCGATGGCCACGCGCGACTTATATGTGTGGCCGGGCGCAACGCGCATGGAGGTGAATTCGATGGCTCACGCAAACGCGACTTTGGCGAAAGTAGATCCAGTTTGGGACCAAGTTTGTTCTGAAGCTAAAGAAATCGTTCAAGAAGAGCCGCTTATGGCGAGCCTCGTTCACGCGAGTATTCTGCGGCATAAGTCATTGGAGCGTGCACTTTCGTTTAGGCTTGCTCAAAAAATTGTGTCGCCAGAGATGTCTGAGTCTATTTTGCGAGACTTATCTGATGATGCCCATGCATCGGATCCGTCTCTTGGTATTGCAGCGCGTTCCGATCTTTTAGCCGTTTATGAGCGCGATCCGGCATGTCACCGTCTTGTGACTCCGTTGCTTTATTTCAAAGGATTTCAAGCGATCCAGTCTTATCGCTTGTCGCATTGGTTATGGAATGAAGGCCGTAGAGATCTTGCCTATTTCGTTCAAATGCGCACGTCTGAACAATTTGGCGTGGATATCCATCCGGCAGCTCAGATTGGGCGCGGTCTAATGATTGATCACGCTCACTCCATTGTTGTTGGAGAGACGGCGCGCGTTGGCGATAATGTGTCTATGCTGCACTCTGTGACCCTTGGGGGGACAGGTAAAGAGGACGGAATTCGCCATCCTAAGATTGGTAATGGTGTTTTGATCGGGGCAGGTGCCAAGATACTTGGGGCGTTTTCCGTCGGAGATTGCAGTCGTATTGCTGCAGGCTCGGTCGTTTTAGAAGAAATACCCCCCTATAAGACCGTAGCTGGGGTTCCTGCACGGATTGTTGGTGAGGCTGGCTGCGAGCAACCCTCGCAGTCTATGAACCAACTTTTGGCAGGCGTGGTGCCTGACTAAAAACGCAGCTTGCGAAGCTTAGTTCAAAATAACTTCGTCGCGTCTGATGTAGCCCAAGATTTTTCGCGCCTGTTGGTCGAGAAGATCAAGGTCTAGATGCTCATCGGACATGCGCTGTATGCGGTTGTCTGATTCTATACGCCGCGCGAGCAATACATCTCTTTGGGTTTCGAGCATGATTGCTTCAGCTTCGATTTTACTTTTGGTGAAGAGACCGGAGGGGCCTTGGGTCGCGGCATAGAAAAAATATCCACAGGCAATGAAGATAAATACGGCAAAACCAAGTGCTTTTGTGAATTCGCCAATTTCGCCAAAGTCGCGCATCAGGTGTCCCGGTTTTTTAAAAGTAAGTTGACCGAGGTTATGACAAAGGTGATTCGATTTGTGAATCCCTTATTTTTGTCGCTAGAAAAATCGCGCGAGGCGTTGTGGTGTTCAGCGGCTATTCAAACAACATATAGACCCAACAGACATGCGCGATCTAGGATCCGTGCATGTCTGTTGAAAAATTATCACGCAACTTTGTAATTTGTGCGATTAACCAGCGATCGATGCTGCGTGAATCTTATTCACGGTCGCCGTCAAAATAGCATCAAATTCAGCGTCGCTAAGTCCGGCAAACAACCCCTCGGCAAGCGCGCGACTAAAGCTGGCGATCATGCCAGTGTTCTGTGCGAGCAGCTCATTGGCATCATCGCGGTTGTACCCCCCCGACAAAGCCACGACCTTTAGAACCTTGGGGTGAGCGATCACATCCGCATAATGGTTCGCAGCGCTGGGCAACGACAGTTTAAGCATAACTTTTTGATCGTTGGGCAGCTGTTCTAGTTGCGCTAATAGCTCTTCACGCAGGATCGTTTCAGTTTCCAGCTTGTCCTTGATCGTGATCGTGACCTCAGGCTCAAGTATCGGCATCAGGCCGTGGGACAAAACCTGACCCCCCAATTCAAACTGCTGAGCAACGATTTTGGCGATACCCGAGCGGTTGGCGCCGCCAATCACCGAACGTTCTTTGGTGCCAAAGATACCCAGTTCTTTCGCCCGCGCTAGGGTATGGTCAAGACCCGCAATCGGCTTCATCAGCTGCACGTCATCCTGCGCATCTTCGAGTCCCTTGTCGATTTTCAGAAACGGAACGACCGCTTTTTCTTCCCACAAGTAATGGGCGGTTTGCTTGCCCAAAACTTCGCGATCCATCGTTTGCTCGAACAAAATCGCGCCAACAACTTTGTCACCTGTAAAGGCTGGCGACGTCATGATCCGTGACCGCATAGCGTGGATCAGATCAAACATCTCTACATCATTCGTATAGGCGGTCTCTTCAACGCCATACTGACGCAACGCCTTTGGGGTGGAGCCGCCGCTTTGGTCTAGCGCTGCAATAAATCCGTTACCCTTGGCTACTTTTTCGAGTTGCTCGATGTTTGACATAGTTTTTGCCGTCCTTTTCAAATCACATTCGCTATCTGCGTTTATCGCGCACCCGAGCCATCGGGATTTGAGCGCGTCTTAACCAAGAGCGGCAACACCGGGTAAGGTTTTGCCCTCTAACCATTCGAGAAATGCACCGCCTGCGGTGGAGACATAGCTAAAGTCCTCAACCGCGCCGGAATTATTCAAAGCCGCAACGGTGTCGCCGCCGCCTGCAACTGACAAAAGCGCGCCGGATTTTGTGAGCTGGGCCGCCTTAGAGGCCGCCGCATCCGTCGCAAAATCAAATGGTGGCAGTTCGAATGCGCCCAAGGGTCCGTTCCACACCAGTGTTTTCGACGCTTCAAAAACGCGGCTGATTTCAGCGACCGTCTTTGGTCCGGCATCTAGGATCATCATGTCGTCGGGGCACTCATGGGCATCAACGGTGCTCGATGTGGCGCCTGCTGCAAATTCGGCGGCGACCACGACATCAATGGGCAACAAGAGGCGTGTGTTTGCGCTTTTGGCCTTGGCCATGACGGCTTTTGCCGTGTCGGTCATGTCGTGCTCGCACAGGGATTTTCCGACCGGGTGACCTTGAGCCGCCAAAAAAGTATTTGCCATGCCGCCGCCGATCACAACGTGATCAACATTCTCAACCAGATTGGTCAAAAGCTCAATTTTGGTCGAGACTTTCGCCCCGCCAACAACAGCCGTGACCGGACGCTCGGGATCGCTTAGCGCGCTTTCAAGCGCGGATAACTCGGTCTCCATCAACCGGCCCGAACAGCTTGGCAAAAGCGCTGCAATCCCCGCCGTTGAGGCATGGGCGCGGTGGGCCGCTGAAAAGGCATCGTTGCAAAATACATCGCCCAAATCCGCCAGTTTTGCCGCAAATTCGGGGTCATTGGCCTCTTCGCCGGGGTGAAACCGCAGGTTTTCCAAAAGCACGACATCGCCCGCGCCCATTTGCGCAATCCAGTCGCGGGCGCGTTTATTGCCGTCATCGGCTGCAAAAGTGACCTTGCGCCCAAGCTGGGCTTCAAGCGCTTTAACTGTCACCGAAAGCGACATTTCAGGCACGATTTTGCCCTTGGGGCGACCAAAATGGGCCATCAAGACAGGCTTGCCGCCACGGGCCAAAATGTCATTCACCGTTGGCACAATCCGAGCGATGCGCGTGGCATCCGTGACCTGACCCTCATCGACGGGCACGTTGATATCCACACGGGTTAAAACAACTTTTCCGTCCATTTCAATATCGTCGATGGTCTGTCGTGCCACGTCTTGTCCTTTTACTTAGCGCCAAAATGCCAGCCATTCTGTTAGAGCGGCTAGCTGCTTGCCCAATACCCAAGTTAAGCCCCAGTGGAAATAGAAACTATCCGCCGCCACTACGCCTAAGACTATGATGGCAATAATTAAGGCGGTTCGATTGTCCAACCAAATAGGTCCTTGGGTGATGGTAAGTTTACTTCAAACGCCCCATCGCCGCCGCTGTATCGAGCATGCGATGCGAGAAGCCCCACTCGTTGTCATACCACGACATAATGCGCACAAGGTTACCATTCATCAAATCGGTCTGCTCAGATGCAAAAATCGACGAATGCGGATTATGCACATAATCGACCGAAACCAATGGCTCGTCGTTATAGCCCAAAATGCCCTTAAGCGGCCCATCAGCGGCCTCTTTCATCGCGGCATTGATCGTCTCAACGTTGGTTTTTGTTTTGATGATCGCCTTAAGATCCACAAGGCTCACATTTGGCGTTGGCACGCGAACCGCTGATCCATCAAGCTTGCCCTTAAGCTGCGGCAGCACAATGCCCACGGCGCGAGCAGCACCAGTGGTTGTGGGGATCATCGAGGCCGCAGCGGCGCGGGCGCGGAACAGATCCTTATGCATCCGGTCAAGGGTCGGTTGATCGCCTGTATAGGCATGGATCGTGGTCATGAACCCGCGTTCAATCCCAAATTCCTTGTCCAAAACATAGGCCACCGGCGCAAGACAGTTGGTCGTACATGAGGCGTTCGAGACGATCAGATCGTCTTTGGTCAGCGTGTCATCATTCACACCGTAAACGATGGTTTTATCCGCGTCGGTGCCGGGCGCTGCCAAGAGCACACGTTTTGCACCCTGTTTGACATGGGGCATCGAGGCCGATTTGGAATTGAACTTGCCGGTACATTCCAAAAGCACGTCAATGCCGGACCAATCCAGCTCGTTTGGATCGCGCGAAGACTGGATTTTGATCTTACCGCGACCAATATCAATCCAATCTTTGCCATGGGTCACTTTGCCGTCAAATCGACCGTGAACCGTATCATATTTGAACAGATGCACATTGCTCTCGATCGGCCCCGTGCAGTTCAATTTTACAATTTCAACGTCTTTGCGGCCAGATTCAGACAATGCACGCAAAGTACTACGACCAATCCGGCCGAAACCGTTGATCCCAAGCTTAATAGTCATGTTTCACTCCTGCTACCTCATGCGCCCGCCAGTTCCCGCAAGCAGACCCATGAATTGACGCTTAAAAGCGCCGATTTTGTTGCAGTGCAAGAAAAACCTCTTGTACTGCTTAACATGCGCCAGATTAAATTAGCGCTTTTGCTGTTTTTGCAACATTTTCGGCCGTTATGCCAAAGTGCTCGTAAAGTGCATCAATATTGCCCGATGCGCCAAAGCCTTCCATGCCGACAAAGCCTGCTTTTTCGCGGTGACCACGCTCGCCCAAGAGCCAAGCGTCCCAGCCAAAGCGAACCGCCGCCTCAACGCCAACACGCACCGGACCGCCGGGCAGCACTTTGCGCCGATAGGTCTCGTCTTGGGCGGCAAATAGCTCCCAGCAGGGCATGGATACAACCCGCGTCCCAATCCCCTCGGCCTCAAGCAGCGCCCGCGCCTCCATGGCAATTGCCACCTCAGAGCCGGTGGCCATCAAGATCACTTTGCGCTTTTCAACCGCATCCGCCAGCACGTAAGCGCCCAGAGCGGTCAGGTTCTTACCTGTGTATTTCTCGCGCAGCGTCGGCAGGCCCTGACGGGTTAGCACCATCACGCTCGGGGTCTTGGTCGCGGTCAGCGATAGCTCCCAAGCCTCGGCCGCTTCGATCGCATCTGCCGGGCGGTAAACGTTGCAATTCGGGGTCGCACGGCTGATCGCCAAATGCTCAACGGGCTGGTGCGTCGGACCATCTTCGCCCAAACCAATGCTGTCATGGGTCATCACATAGGTCACAGGCAGGCCCATAAGGCTCGAAAGCCGCATCGCCCCGCGCGCATAATCCGTAAAGCACATGAACGTCCCGCCGTATGGACGGATGCCACCATGCAGCGCCAGCCCGTTCATCGCCGCCGCCATAGCATGCTCGCGAATACCGTAATGCACATAGCGGCCCTTGCGGTTATCCGGCGAGAAAATCCCCATATCCGGGGTCAGCGTGTTATTCGAACCTGTCAAATCAGCCGAGCCACCAATGGTCTCAGGGGTCACCGGGTTAATCGCTGTCAGGGCCATCTCCGAAGATTTGCGCGTGGCAACTTTGGGCCTGTCTTCGATGATCTGCCGCTTGAGCGTGCGCAAAGCACCGGCCAGTTTCTTGGGGGGCTCCCCCGCCATGATCCGTGCAAACTCGGTCTGCCGCGCTTGCGACACTGCGCCGAGCCGCGCTTCCCACTCGGTTTGCGCCTCTTGGCCTTTGGTGCCGATGGCGCGCCAGTCACTCAGAATATCTTTGGGAATATCGAAGGGGCCGTGATCCCAACCATAGGCCGCCCGCGTTGCCGCGATTTCCTCGTCGCCCAAAGGCGAGCCGTGGGCTTTGGCCGTGTCTTGCTTGTTGGGGGCACCAAACCCGATATGCGTTTTACAGGCAATCATCGAGGGCTTGTTCGACGCCTTTGCCGCCGTCAGCGCCTTATCAATATCCGAAGGGTCGTGGCCGTCACACTCAAACACCGACCAGCCTGAGGCCTCAAAGCGCTTGCGCTGGTTCGTGATGTCCGACAGATCAAGTTCGCCGTCGATCGAGATGTTATTATCATCCCACAAAACAATCAGCTTCGAGAGCTTTTGCATCCCCGCCAGCCCGATGGCCTCTTGGGAAATCCCCTCCATCAAACACCCATCGCCCGCAATCACATAAGTGTGGTGATCCACCAGCTTGCGGGTGAATTGCGCACCCAGTGCCGCCTCGGCCATGGCCATGCCCACCGCAGTTGCGATCCCTTGGCCCAAAGGCCCGGTCGTTGTCTCGATGCCTTTGGCATGCCCATATTCAGGATGCCCGGCCGTGATATAGCCCAACTGACGGAAATTGCGGATCTGCTCGAGGGTCATGTCGTCGTAACCGGTCAGGTAGAGCAGCCCATAAAGCAGCATCGACCCATGGCCCGCCGAGAGCACAAAGCGGTCTCTGTCCGGCCAATCAGGGGCAGCGGCGTTAAACTTTAGGTGCTTTTCAAACAAAACCGTGGCCACATCGGCCATGCCCATGGGCATCCCCGGATGACCCGAATTGGCAGCTTGCACCGCATCAATCGCCAAAACACGCAGCGCGGTTGCCTTTTGCCAATGAGCGGCATGGTTAGATTTAAGCTCAGCAATGTCCATCGTTCATCTCGACTTGTTTTATCTCGGGAGATTTTCTCCGTTGGTGATAGCGATTCAATAGAGACGGTCAAGACCTGTTGGTTAACGGCCCAAGTTTCGCCCCATCTTTGGCCCTCAGCCGCTGAACCCAAGTTTCAAGTGAGGTGCTGGCCGCGCGACGTCCTTTTTTGCTAAGCTCTGGCGATAGGCGTTCGTCCCGCGCGATTCGGGGCGCAAAAACGGCAGGAACCGTAAGGAGCATAAGCCCATGGCAAAGAATATAGGTCACACCTCACGGATCGAAGATGCGCTTAGTCGGATCAAAGGGGTCGCAGCCAAAAGTGCTGAATTCGGTGATAAGAACCAATCAATCGTGGAAAAACTTGAGACTCTCAAAGCCGAAAACGAAAAGCTTCGGCAAGACATAGAGGTCTTGCGTACAAAACAAACCGCTCAGGTTGGCGAATTGGATGCGCTGCTTGCAGAACTTAAACCGCTAATCGCAGAGGTATCTTAATGGCCGAAGTTGACCTGAAAATCGGGGGGCGCACCTATAAGGTGGCCTGCCAAGACGGCGAAGAGGACCATCTAATCGCCGCGGCAGGCACGCTCAATGCCGAGGCCGAGACAGTTCTCGAAGCCTCTGGCGCGCGATTGTCAGAGGCGCGGTTGCTTTTGATGGCGGGTTTGATGCTGGCGGATCAAAGTTCAAAACCAGCAACGGGCGGGGTCTCGGCCAAGACGGCTCTTGCTCAAAACGAGGCGCTTGCGGCGCAGATCACAACCCTTGAGGCAGATTTAGCAGAGGCCCAAGAGGCGCAAATCTCATTGGCTGCTGCTTTGGCCGAAGCGCAGAGCCTCGTGGCGGGCGAACCGGCCGAGGCAGGTGATCCCACCGTGCTCGCGCGTCTTGCCAGCGAGCTTGAGGCGGTTGCCGCCGTGCTTGAAGGCGGCACAGAAGATCAAAGGGCCACAGGGTAAATCGCAGGGTAATTCTCCGGGTAATTCTCAGGGCAATTCCCAGGTTAATTCCCTGGGACATTACCCCGTGACCATTACCCCTGACCATTTCCCCTGACCCTTATTCGGGGCCTTAGCCGTTCGCTTCACGGATTTTGTCAGCCGCTGTTTTGTCAAACGCGATCTCGTTTTGTGAAAACAGCGTGTCCAATTCGCCCGAGAGCGTCATCTCGGTGATAATATCGCAGCCGCCGACAAATTCACCCTTAACGTAAAGCTGCGGGATCGTCGGCCAATCGGAAAAATCCTTGATGCCCTGCCGCAGGTCTTCATCGGCCAAAACATTCACATCCGAAAACTCAACGCCCATAAAATTTAGCACACCGGCCACGCGGCTGGAAAACCCACATTGCGGCATCTCTTTGGTGCCCTTCATATAAAGCACAACGTCATTGGCTTCGATGTGGGTTTTAATGGTCGCTTGCGCGTCACTCATGGGTCTGGTCCTTTGGTTTGGGCCGCGGTTTTCGCTCGGGCCGGTCATCTATATGGCCGCGGCGTAACAAAAGCACCACGGCGGTTAACAGTAGGGGAAAGGCGAGCAGTTTCGCCCAGCCCAAAAATTCCATCAATCGGGCGCTTTTGTCGTCAGCGCCAGCGCGTGCAACTCACCCGCTGAGCCGTCCATTTTGCCCTTAAGCGCTTTGTAAACCAGCTGGTGCTGTTTGACGCGGTTCAGCCCACGAAACTCGGCGGCCTCAACCTGCGCCGCCATATGCACACCATCATCGCCGCTCACGGCAATTTTCGCCTCAGGAAAGGCGTCGCGGATCAGGGCTTCGATGTCCTGAGCGGTCATGGGCATGGGTCATTCTCCGGTCGTGTCTTTGCCAAGATAGGTTTAGCGCGGGCTCCCTGCAAGGCCAGAGGTGACCAAGTAGATGGGGCGCTAGAGGGCTTTGGCAAAACTGGTTTCAAAAATCTCGGTGAGCGCCGCCATCGGTGCCTCATCCGCCCCCAAGGCAAAATTCGCCCCGCCAACAGAGCCAACAAGGCGCGCCGGAATATTCTCCGAGCGCGCGCGCTCTAGCAAATGAGGGGCCTCAGCTGGATCAACCGCCAAAAGATAACGCGCCTGATCCTCGCCAAAGTTAAACCCAGCATCCCCGGCCTCAATCGCCGCGCCGCACCCAGCCCCGTGGGCCATCTCAAAGGCCGCCAGCGCCAACCCGCCATCGGCCAAATCCGTGGCCGCGCGAATAGAGGGCGCACAGCGCAGCACAAATGAGCCGTGGCGCTTTTCTGCGGTCAAATCCACCTGCGGCGCATCGCCATCCTCGCGGCCAAAGCCTTCGGCCAGAACCGCAGATTGACCCAAATGCGCCCCCATGGCCCCGATCATAATCAGCGCGTCCCCCGCGCGTGCGGGGCCTTTGATCCGGTGCTCGTAATCGGCGATCAGACCCACTGCGCCAATGGTGGGCGTGGGTAAAATCGGCGCGCCGTCGGTTTCATTGTAAAGCGAGACATTCCCCGAGACGATCGGCATATCCAGCGCCTCAACCGCCGCGCCGATGCCTTTGATACAGCCCACAAACTGCCCCATAATCTCGGGCTTTTCAGGATTGCCGAAATTCAGATTATCCGTGGTCGCCAGAGGCGTCGCCCCAGTGGCCACCAGATTGCGATAGCTCTCGGCCACCGCCTGTTTGCCGCCCTCAAAGGGGTTCGCCTTGCAATAGCGCGGGGTCACATCCGAGGTGAAAGCCAGCGCCTTTTTGGTGCCATGCACCCGCACCACGCCCGATCCCGCGCCCGGCGTGCGCAGGGTATCAGCCATGACTTGGGCATCATATTGCTCGTAAACCCATGATTTACATGAGTAATTCGGCGATGAGATCAGCGCCTTCAACCCCTCAATCGGATCGATCTGCGGCACGTCTGCCAAAGGCTTAGCCGCCGGGGTTTCCACCCAAGGGCGATCATACTCAGGGGCCGTGCCCGAGAGCGCTTTGAGCGGCAGATCGGCTTTGACCTCGCCATTATGCTCAACCAAGAACCGATCCTCAGCGATGGTCTCGCCCACGATGGCAAAATCCAAGTCCCATTTGTCAAAAACCGCCTTGGCCACCGCCTCTTTTTCGGGCCGCAGCACCATCAACATGCGCTCTTGGCTCTCGGAGAGCATCATCTCATAGGCGGTCATCGCGCGCTCGCGCACGGGCACATCCTCAAGGCGCAGGCGGATGCCCAGATTGCCCTTATCACCCATCTCAACAGCCGAGCAGGTCAGACCCGCCGCGCCCATATCCTGAATCGATATCACCGCCCCAGTGGCCATCAGCTCCAGAGTGGCCTCCATCAACCGCTTTTCGGTGAACGGGTCGCCAACCTGCACCGTGGGGCGCTTTTCCTCGATATTCTCGTCAAACTCCGCCGAGGCCATGGTCGCCCCGCCGACCCCGTCGCGGCCAGTTTTCGCGCCCAGATAAACCACAGGCATGCCAATCCCCGAGGCGGCGGAATAAAAAATCTCGTCGGTATTGGCCAAACCAGCGGCAAAGGCATTCACCAGACAATTGCCATTATAAGCAGGGTGAAACCGCACTTCGCCGCCCACGGTGGGCACGCCAAAAGCATTGCCGTAGCCGCCAACCCCCGCCACAACGCCGTGCACCAGCGTGGGGGTTTTGGGATGGCTGGTCTGACCGAAAGACAGCGCATTCATCGCCGCGATGGGCCGCGCGCCCATGGTAAAGACGTCGCGCAAAATGCCGCCCACACCAGTGCCCGCGCCTTGATAGGGCTCGATATAGGACGGGTGATTGTGGCTTTCCATTTTAAAAACAACGGCTTGCCCGTCGCCAATATCCACGATGCCTGCATTCTCGCCGGGGCCACAAATCACCTGCGGGCCGGTGGTGGGCAGGGTCCGCAGCCATTTCTTCGAGGACTTATAAGAACAATGCTCGTTCCACATGGCCGAGAAAATACCCAGCTCGGTGAAACTGGGTTCGCGGTTCAGCAGCCGCAAAATCTGCCCGTATTCTTCCGTGTTAAGCCCATGGGCTGCGATCAGCTCGTCAGTAATTTTGGGGTCGGTGAATTTGGGGTCGGTAGTTTTGGGGTCTGTCATGCTTTGCTCCGCCGTGAATTGAGCCGCTTCTAGTCCAACTGATCTGGCGGGGAAAGAGCACTTGCACGCAAGAGCCGCCGCGCACACAATCGGGCCCATGCGTTCCCCTGTGCGTCCATACGAAAAAGTCTTCGGCATCGGCCTGAATAAAACCGGTACAACCTCGCTCAAACTGGCCTTTGAGGCGCTGGGCTTTACCCATCTTGAGCGGCGGCCGCGGCTGTTTAAGCTGTGGCAAAAGGCCGATCTGCCGGGCATTTTGGCCGCCACTGATGAGTATGAGAGCTTCGAGGATTGGCCGTGGCCGCTAATTGTGCCTGAATTGCGCGCCCATTTTGGGGATCGGGCGCGGTTCGTGCTGACCACCCGCAAAAGCCCTGAGGCATGGGTTGCCAGCCTCAAAGCCCATGCCGAGCGCACCAACCCGCATCGCAATCCCCGGCAGGCAATTTTCGGCGATGCCTATCCTCACGGGCTTGAGGAAAAATATGCCGCCTACTACGAGCGTCACAACGCCGCCGTGCGCGCGCAGTTTAACGACCGCCCCGATTTGTTGCTCGAAGTTTGTTGGGAAACTGGCGATGGTTGGCGCGAGCTTTGCAGGTTTTTGGGGCTCAAAAAGCCATTTCGCCGCTTTCCCCAAGCCAACCGCTCTAGGGACGCGCAGCCAAATGCCGAGTTTGTCGCGGAAAATAGAACGCTGATCGCAGCCCAGTTGCAGCAGATACAATCGCGGGATTGACAGATGCGCCCGCCGTTTCAAATAACGGGGCAGAACTGACCCAAAAGGAGCGCCCGAATGCGTGATGGAATTTTTGCCGGAACTGATCCGTTCGAACTTGTGCGCGGCTGGATGGATGAGGCCCAGGAGGCCGAGATTAATGATGCAAACGCCATCGCCTTGGCCAGCGTCGATCAGATGGGTCTGCCCAATGTGCGGATGGTCTTGCTCAAGGATATCGAGCCGGATGCCTTTGTCTTTTATACCAACTACGACAGCGTAAAGGGCCAAGAACTTGCGCAATCGGGCAAGGCGGCATTTGTGATGCACTGGAAATCCCTGCGCCGTCAGGTGCGCGCGCGGGGGATTGTTGAGCGTGAAGAGGGGCCGCAGGCTGACGCCTATTACAACTCTCGCTCGCTCAATAGCCGTATCGGTGCATGGGCCTCCGCCCAGTCGCAACCGCTTGAAAACCGGGAGTTTCTTATGGCGGAAGTGGAAAAAGCCAAAGAGGCTCAAGGCGATAGCCCCGCGCGCCCACCAAACTGGGGCGGCTTTCGGTTACGCCCGCTTGAAATCGAGTTTTGGGCCGATGGCGCGCACCGCCTGCACGATCGTTTTCGTTGGACGCGATCAACCCTAGGTTCTCTTTGGGAGGTCCAAAGACTAAATCCGTAGCAAAATCTGAAATTTTCCCCTTGAATAGGGTCATATATTACCAGTTTTCCTTGCCACCGATGGTGGAATAGGGTCTACTTTGCTTTGGAGCGCGAATCCAATAGGGCGTAGTGCGAGCGATATAACGAGGGCTGGTCACACACACGCAGTGGCCGATTGCATGTCATGATTAAGGGTAGGGTAAAGTGGTTTGATACCACTAAGGGCTATGGCTTTATCGTCACTGACGATGAAGATGGCGACGTTTTGCTTCACGCAAATGTTCTGCGCAACTTTGGTCGCTCGTCGATTGCCGAGGGCGCAGAGATTTTCGTTGAGGTGCAAGGCACGGATCGCGGTCGTCAGGCCACGACCATCCTCGAAATTGAAATGCCCGAGAACGAAGAGCCTGATTATGACGAAACCGACCGCCCGACGGATCTGCTGACCGGCCAAGAGCCTGAAACGCCACTGATGCCAGCGCGGGTGAAATGGTTCGATAAATCCAAGGGCTTTGGTTTTGTGAATATTTTTGGCGACATGCAGGATATTTTTGTCCACATGGAAGTTCTGCGTCTTTACGGTCTGGCCGATCTTCAGCCGGGCGAGGCGGTGGGCGTGCGCATCGTGGGCGGACCTCGGGGGCAGATGGCCGCAGAAATCCGCAATTGGGATTTCGCAGCGACGGGCGAAGAAGAGCCTCACTAACATGTTCATGATTGCGCGTTTGATGACGCTTTTGACGTTGCTCGTAAGCGCTGGCACGGCTTTGGCCTGTACCCAAGACACGATCACGATCCGGCAAGATAGCGCCAAGGCGCGGTTTTCGATCGAAATTGCCGATGACCTGCAAGAGCAGGCGCAAGGTTTGATGCACCGCGAGGACTTGGCGCGGTTTTCGGGAATGCTGTTTGTCTACAACAGACCAAGACGCGCGACGTTTTGGATGCGCAACACGCTGATCCCCCTCGATATGCTCTTTATTGATCGCACAGGCACGGTTGTGCATCTGCATGAAAACGCCGAGCCCCTGAGCGAGCGGATCATCGATGGGGGCCGCAATATTAAGGCGGTTCTAGAGATTAACGGCGGCATGGCGGCCAAGCTGCGCATTGGTGTGGGGGCAACGATGCAGCACCCGGTTTTCGCTGAAGACGCCGCTTGGCCCTGCGCGCAATAGAGCGCTATTTTGCAGGCTTAAACGGGGCCATGCCATCGCGGGCCAGTTGATCCGCCGCTTCGTTTTCTTCGTGCCCTGCGTGGCCCTTGACCCATTCCCAAGTCACATCATGACGCGCCTGCGCCTCATCAAGGGCGCGCCACAAATCCTCGTTTTTCACAGGTTTCTTGGCGGCGGTTTTCCAACCCTTGGCCTTCCAGCCGTGCAGCCATTTGGTGATACCATCGCGCACGTAAGTGCTATCGGTGATCACCGTGATACGGCTTGCGCGTTCTAGAGCATCAAGCGCCTCAATGGCGGCGGTCAATTCCATGCGGTTGTTGGTGGTCTCGGGCGCGCCGCCCTTTAGCTCGCGCCGTTTCACCTCATCCTCGCCCTTGCGCGCAATCAAGAGCGCGCCCCACCCGCCGGGGCCGGGATTGCCCGAGCAAGCGCCATCAGTATAGGCCACCAATTCCATTACGTTTTCAGACATAAACACGTGATCCAAGGCTCGTTGTTGCCCGCAAGCCCAAGACTATGGCCCTCGCGTGCATTCAAAATTGCAAAACCGGCATCGGCCAAATGCGCCTCTAAGGCTATGCGCTCATAGTAGCTATAGCGTCGGTCGATGCCATCGCGGGCCATGCCGTGCCCGGTCTTCATCCCGATATGAAAGACGCCCTTTGGCCGCAGGGCTTGCGAAATGGCCTGCAAATGTCCGGGAAACGCCTCTTGGGGCGCATGCAACAGCGAGAAATTCGCCCATATCCCATCATAGGTTTCGCGGGCGTCCAGCTCATCGAACTGAGCGATTTGAAACTTGGCCTGAGGCGCAATCTGCCGGGCCTTTTCGATCATGCCGCGCGAGGCGTCCCATCCTGTGACCGCCAAACCTGCCTGAACCATCCAAGCCGCCGCACCGCCGGTGCCGCATCCCAAGTCAAGAACCGCCGCCCCCGTGGGCAGGGCGTCGATAAAAGCAGTAAGCGCCTCATCCGCGCTGGGTTTGTCAAACATGGCCGCGTAATCCGCCGCGCGGGCGTCATAAACCGCAATGGTGCGCTCGTCCGCCATTATGCGCTCATGGCTGCGATAAAACACAGCGTGACAATGGCGGTGATCAGTATCCGCAGATGCATCCACCATTGCGGCGCGAGCCCGGCGCGCCAAAAGGCAAAATCGAAAACAAGCAGCGCCAGAAAACCCAGCAGAAATGGCTCAAAAACCGGGAAGGCGATGGTCGAGAGCGAGGTGGCAAAGGCAAATAAGGCCGGGACGACCGAGGCCACATAGCCAATCATGGCCGCCTTGCCCTCGGTTTTCGTGGCAAACCCCCAAAGCACGCCAGACATAAAGGCCAGAATGACCAATGCATAGGCGCGCAGCATGGGGGGGCCAAGCAGCCGCCAACGCAACACATCGGTGCCTGTGAGATCGGCCACAAAACCGGGGGCGGCGATCATGAATGCCGCAGCGATGAAGGGCAGGGTGCCCAAAAGCGAGAGGATCAGCGCGCTCAAGGGGATATTTCTGAGGATGTCTCTCATGGGCCTAGCTCTGCGCCATCAGGCCATTTCGCGTAACACACGCGGCACTTTGAATTCGACGTTTTCCTTGGCGGTCTCGACGACATCCATGGTCACCTCGAACCGGGCCTTGAAAGCATCAACCACCTCGTTCACCAGCGTCTCAGGGGCAGAGGCCCCGGCGGTGATCCCGGCGGATTTGATCCCCTCCATGGCGCGCCAGTCAATGTCCGTGGCGCGTTGGACCAGTTGCGAATATTTGCAGCCCGCCTTGGCACCGACCTCAACCAGCCGCTTTGAATTCGACGAGTTGGGCGCACCGATTACCAAAAGCGCGTCGATATGCGGGGCCACGGCCTTTACCGATTCTTGACGGTTTGTGGTGGCGTAGCAAATGTCCTCTTTGTGGGGGACTTGGATCGTCGGGAACCGCTCTTTGAGCGCCGCGACGATCTGCGCTGTGTCGTCGACCGACAGCGTGGTTTGCGTGATATAGGCCAGCCGCTGCGGATCGCGCGGCTCAATCTTGGCCACATCGCTAACAGTCTCGACCAGCAGCACTTCGTCATCGGGCAATTGGCCCATGGTGCCGATCACCTCAGGGTGACCACGGTGGCCGATCATGATCATCTGCAGCCCATTTTCATGATGCCGCACGCTTTCAATATGAACCTTCGACACCAGCGGGCACGTCGCATCGACATAGATCATATTGCGCGCTTCGGCCTCGGCGGGCACGGATTTTGGCACCCCATGGGCGGAAAAAATCACCGGGCGGTCGTTGGGACACTCGAAAAGTTCTTCGACAAAGATCGCGCCTTTTTCGCGCAGCCCATCGACCACGTATTTATTATGCACGATTTCGTGGCGCACATAGACCGGCGCGCCCCATTTCTCGAGCGCCATCTCAACGATCTTAATGGCCCGGTCGACCCCCGCGCAAAAGCCGCGCGGGGCCGCAAGAAATAGCGAAAGTGGAGGTTTCTGCGCGCTCATTAGCAATGCCGCCTCGGTTTAGGTGAATTTGGAGGGATAGATATACCCTTCGCGCGGGTCTTGGTAGGGGGGCAATTGGGGCAAAGGTCAAAAACTTGCGTATCGTTTGCGGGTCATTAAGACCCGCTGCGACGACTTTAGCCCAAACCTGGGCCTGATAAAGCTGTGAGCCGCCTAGGCGGCACCCAACCAAAATTGACCGTATTCATGACCAATTCAGCATCTTGGGCCTATCGGATCAGGCCCAAGTTTGATCGACGGACGCTAATTATTCAGCGTCTGCCTCTACATCTGTTTCGGCCTCTACGCTGTCAGGCTCAGTTGCACCAACGGGGCGCTCATATTCCTGCTCAGGACGTGGGGGGCGACCGATGACGTCGCGTAGATCATCAAGTTCGATGAAATTATCCGCTTGGCGGCGCAACTCATCGGCAATCATTGGCGGCTGTGAGCGGATGGTGGAGACCACGGAAACCCGCACACCAGAGCGCTGCAGGCTCTCAAGCAGGGGCCGAAAATCGCCATCGCCCGAAAACAACACGATGTGATCAACATGCTGCGCAAGCTCCATGGCATCGACAGCAAGTTCGATATCCATGTTACCTTTGACCTTACGTCGCCCCATGCTGTCGGTATATTCCTTGGCCGCTTTGGTGACCATGGTGAAGCCGTTGTAGTTCAACCAATCGACCAAGGGCCGAATCGGCGAGTACTCTTCGCTATCCAAAAGTGCGGTATAGTAGAATGCGCGCAGCAGTTTGCCACGCCGCATGAATTCCGCACGTAACAGCTTGTAATCTATATCAAAATTCAACGCCTTTGCAGCGGCGTAGAGATTTGAACCATCGATAAACAGAGCTAGACGCTCATCTCTGTAAAACATAATGCACTCCTATCAAGTGTTGCCGCATATGTTTGCTTGGTGTCGCGAACAAGGTGTAATTTCACCAAATTTCCCCCGGATGGGGTCAATTAGGAGTTTTAAATTCAAGGCATGGATAAAAAATCAAAAATCATAATCGCCTTGGGTGCTAACCAAACATTCGAAGGGCGGGGGCCCTTGGACACGTTAGTAGAGACTATTCGGAAAGTCCAAAACGAATTGTTAACGGTGACCCGTCAAAGTCGCTGGTACAGCTCGCCAGCTTTTCCAACCGGGTCGGGGCCGGATTATGTGAACGGGGCGGTGGCGGCTGAAACCACCATGGATCCGGTACAGCTACAGGCGCATTTACATGAGATAGAGGCGCAAATGGGCCGGAGGCGCTTGGTGCGTTGGGGGCCACGGGCCTGTGATTTGGATCAGATTTCTTATGATGATTTGGTTTTGCCAGACGCGGATGTTTACGGGCAGTGGCGCAATTTGCCCCTTGAGGCCCAAAAGGAACAGGCGCCTAAACAGTTGATCTTGCCGCATCCCCGCTTAGAGGATCGGGCCTTTGTGCTGATCCCCATGCGGGATGTGGCGCCGGATTGGGTGCATCCGGTCACTGGCGCGGGGCTGGATGAGTTGATTGCGGCTTTGCCACAGGACAGTCTTTTGGATTTGCAGGTATTGGACGTTTAAGAGCTGAAACTGGGGTGCAACTCATCAACGCGCAAAAAATGCTCATGGGGGTTGTTGCCATGAGCCAGCATGTGCGGATGATCCGCAGGCAGGTCTTTGTGATCGTGTCGGCGCGGCGCCTCAAGGGTTGCAGGCCATAGCGCCCCGGCCGCCACAAGTGCCGCCCCCCCAAGCCCGGTCATCAAAGCCATGCTCGGCCCAAGCCCAAAATGCGCGCCAGAAAATCCAACCAGCGGATAAAACAGCAGCCACGGGACGTGCGAGAGCGCGAAATGGGCGGCAAAAAGCGCTGGGCGCTCGGGTGCATCGCCGCTTTGGCGCAACAAGCGGCCGCCCGGGGTGACCACGGCCCCAAAGGCCAAACCAAGCCCGGTCCAGATCACAAGCATCACCTCCCATGGCACCACTGTGCCGTGGCCATTAAGCAAAAGCGCAAGGCTCGCGGCCCCTGCCCATCCGATCATCGCTGTGCCGCCAATGCGCATCATGGCGCGATCAGACATGCGCGCCAATAGCCGCGGTAGGGCCAATGCGGCGCAAATCGCCCCAAGTCCAAAGGCCCCCATCAGCCATGCCAGCGCGACCTCTGGGCGGGCGAAGACCACACCGCTGACAATCACCGAATTCACGAAAACAAAGCTGCCGGGGGCCGCAACGACGACGTTAAAGGCCAAAAGCCCTCGCAGGCGCGGGGAGGCCAGATAAAGCCGCAACCCTTGACTGGCCTGCGCCCAAAACGGGCGCGTAGAGAGGGCGCGGGTGCCTGAGGCATTCTGGGGGATTTGCGTTAACAAAACCAGCAGCGCCGAGATGGCAAAGCCAAGGGCCGTGCCCCAAAACAGCCAATGAAAGCTCATGAAACTCAGCAAAAGCCCGGCCAAAAGCGGGCTGGCGATGTTTTCTGCCTCACTGGCGATACGCGACAGGGACAGCGCCTGGGTATAGTCGGTCTCATCGGAGACGACGTCGGGGATCAGCGATTGAAACGCCGGGGTGAACCCCGCAGAGGCCAGCTGTAGAATGAAAACCAGCGCATAAACCTGCCAAATTGCATCAACAAAAGGCAGGGCGAGGGCAACCAGAAGCCGCACAACCTCAGCGCCGATCAGAACAAATTTGCGCGGCATGCTGGCTGTGGCGGCTTCAATGAGCGGGGCAAAGGCGATATAGGCGATCATCTTAATGGTCAGCGCAAGACCCAGCACAATCCCCGCCTGCGCCCCGGCCATGTCAAAAGCCAAAAGCCCCAGCGCCATCGTCATCAGCCCTGTTGCCAAGAGCGCCAAAACCTGCGCCGCGAACAGTCGCCTGAACACCTGATTGGACAGTATTGAAATCATGAAGCCGCCAAAAGAACGTCGCTCATTTGCCACCGCCGGTTAGTTGCGCCATTTATTTTACCAAGAACCGCATAAAATTGCCGTCAATTTTCCGCCCAAACCACCTAGGTTATCCCGCGGTTGTCCCGGCGCGATCATAGTTTGACCATAGTTCGCTTATAATTAGTGAAAACAGCCGCGAAGAACAGTTTTTGTACGGCAATTCACCACCGGGGCGAGGTGCGCACCAGTGGAGTAGAGTGATGAGTAGCGGGCTGCGGCCCGATGAGTGGAGGCGTAAGGCCATGAGTTATTTGAATTTTTTTGCTAGGTTTCGCCGCGATCAAAGCGGGGCGGTGACGGTTGATTGGGTTGTCTTGACCGCGGCCCTAGTGGGGATCGCTGTGGCGCTGGTCTCAACGATTTCTGACGGGCTGGATACGGCCTCTACGGCGATTGCCCAAGAACTCACGAGCGTTATCACGGATTAACGATCACGGATTTGCAGGGGCATTTCGCCCCTGTGTCGCCCCTGTGTCGCCCC
>CAYLLD010000018.1:22038-26628 GCA_964384315.1 uncultured Rhodobacterales bacterium
TCGCCCCTGTGTCGCCCCTGTGTCGCCCCCAAATCTTCGCCAAAACCGGGCTTTTGGCCCGCCTCAAAATGGTGCAGCAAAATGTGATCAGACGAATGACTTGCGTTTTGTGAGCGCAGTGGCTATCTGAACCGCTTACGGCTCACATCATTGGCTAAAGGATGGTCTGCAGATGGCTCGCGTCACAGTTGAAGATTGCGTTGATAAAGTGCCCAACCGGTTCGATTTGGTCATGCTGGCCGCGCATCGTGCGCGTCAGTTGTCCTCGGGCGCTGGGCCAACAGTAGAGCGTGACAACGACAAAAACCCTGTCGTTGCTTTGCGCGAAATCGCTGATGAGACGCTGCACGCCAGTTCGCTTTTGGAAAGCGCGATTGAAGCGCATCAAAGCCAGATCGAAGTTGATGAGCCCGAAGATGACGCCATGGCGCTCTTGATGGGCGGTGCGGGTTCCGCTGCGCCTTCGGCCAGCCATGCCAGCTCGTTTGGTGGACGTCCGGATGTTGACGATCAGCCCGAAGACGACATGTCAGATGAAAATCTGCTGCGCGCGCTGATGGAAGCTCAAGAGTCCAAATAATTCAACGCCGCCGCGTGTGGCCCGTTTGATTTGGCGACCTGATCTGACGATCTGACCGCCCGGGCCCTTTGCGCGCAACTGCGGCAATCTATTCGGCAACCCATACGGGACCGCCCGCGATGATCGATACAGACGATCTAATTGCCTTGGTCAAAGCTTATAACCCGTATTGCGACGGGGATTTGATCGCGCGCGCCTTTGACTATGGCCAGCGGATGCATGAGGGGCAGTTTCGCCGCTCTGGCGAACCCTATTTTAATCACCCAGTATCCGTTGCCGCCATTTTAACCGAGCAACGACTTGATGATGCCTCGCTGGTTACCGCTTTGTTGCATGACACCATTGAGGACACCAAGGCCAGTTTCGACGAAATCTCGACCCTCTTTGGCATCGAGGTTGCCAAGCTGGTGGATGGCGTCACCAAACTGACCAATCTCGATCTTGGCTCGGCTGAGGCGGCGCAGGCCGAGAATTTCCGCAAGCTGGTGATGGCCATGTCCGAGGATGTGCGCGTGCTTTTGGTCAAGCTGGCGGATCGGCTGCATAATATGCGCACGATCAAGGCGATGCCCCCGGCCAAACAGGTCAAAAAGGCGCGCGAGACCATGGATATTTTTGCGCCGCTGGCGGGCCGCATGGGGATGCAATCCATGCGCGAAGAGCTTGAGGATCTGTCGTTTCAGGTCATCAACCCCGAGGCGCGTTCATCGATCATGCGCCGCTTTATCACCATGCGCAACGAAACCGGCGAGATCATCCCGCAAATTTCTGCGGATATTGAACTGGTGCTCGCCAAACACGGGCTGACCGCAACCTTGGTGGGACGCGAGAAAAAGCCCTATTCGATCTGGCGCAAGATGGAGGAGAAAAAGGAAGAATTTCACCGGCTCTCGGACATTTACGGCTTTCGGATTATCACCCCATCGATTGCAGACTGTTATTCCGCGCTTGGGGCGATCCATGACCGCTGGTCGGCGGTGCCGGGGCGGTTCAAAGACTATATTTCTAACCCAAAATCAAACGGTTACCGCTCGCTCCACACAACGGTTTCCGGGCGCAAGGCCAAGCGCGTCGAGGTGCAAATCCGCACCGAAGAGATGCATCAGGTCGCCGAAACCGGGGTCGCGGCCCATTGGTCCTACAAAGACGGGCAGCGGGTCGCCAACCCCTTCGCGGTGGACCCGTTTCACTGGCTGCGCAACCTAGCCGAGGCTTTTGAGCAGGCCGAAGAGCCGGGCGAGTTTCTCGAACATGTCAAATTGCAGATGTACACCGATCAGGTGTTTTGCTTTTCGCCAAAAGGGCAGGTGATCCCGCTGCCGCGCGGGGCGACGCCGCTCGATTTTGCCTATGCGGTGCACACGAAAATCGGCGATAGCTGCGTTGGCGCCAAAGTCGATGGGCAGCGTGTGCCGATGTGGCAGCGGCTGCGCAACGGCCAGTCTGTGACGATCATCACCGCCGATGGCCAGCGCCCGCAGGCCTCGTGGGAGGATATCGCGGTCACCGGCAAGGCGCGCACTGCCATTCGCCGGGCGCTACGGCGCGATCATCGCGAGCGCTACATCCGCATGGGTCGCGAGATCGCGCGGATTGCGCTGCAGCGGGTGGGCAAGCGGGCGGGTCCGCGCGCGCTGAGCACTGCTGCGAAAATCCAGACCAACGGCGATGTCGAAGAGCTGTTGGCGCGTCTTGGTCAGGCGGAGCTGACAGGCTCGGATCTGGTGGCGACGCTCTATCCCGAGCTGTTGAACGTCGAGGATCACCCCGAAACCGCCGTACCAAATCGCGGTGTGGTGGGTCTGGCCGAGGGGCAGGACGCCCATCAAGCGACCTGTTGTCGGCCCTTGCCCGGTGAGCGGGTGGTCGGGCTGGCGGTGCGCGGCGAGGGCGTGCGGGTGCATGCCATTGATTGCGCGGTTTTGGCCCGCTTTGAAGGCGATGACGCGCAATGGATCGACCTGCGCTGGCCTAGCGGGGGCGCGCGCGCTGAACATATTGCCGTGCTCGAGGTCACCATCGCCAATGATGCGGGGGTTTTGGGCCGGATTTGCACACTTATAGGTGAGCAAAACGCTAATATCGTTGATATTGTTTTCACCGAGCGTAAACCCGATTTCTATAGTGTCGTGCTAGAAATCGAGGTTCGTGACGTTAAACACCTCATTCATGTGCAAACAGCGGTTGAAGCGGATCAGGATGTAAGCGAAACGGCAAGGTATAGGCGCGAGGCCGAAGTTGGTGCCGCGCCGCTTACTGGTGCGACGGATTAATCTTTGAAACGGGGCATGGCCGGACGGCGCGTTGGGTGGATTTGGCCCAAGGCGCTTTTGTTGGCATGTAATGGGTAGGGCGATAGGGCCGCAAAATGGTCTTTAAACGACGCACACCACTGAGCTGGCTGCAATATTTGCGGCAAGCGGTTTATCCCACGACTGGCTGGCGCCGGGCGGTGAATTATATTGGCCATCGGCTAAAGCGGTTGCCCGACACGCCGCACAGGATTTCTTTGGGTATTGCGGCGGGGGTTTTTGTTTCCTTTTCGCCTTTGTTTGGTTTGCATTTCATCTATGCCGCGCTGGTGGCACTTGTGATCCGCGGCAATGTTTTGGCGGCCTTTTTGGGCACGTTTTTTGGCAACCCTCTGACCTTTCCTCTGATCGCGGCGGTCTCTTATCGCACGGGCTTGCAAATTTTTGGCCGTCCGTCGGATGCCTCTGTGATGGAAACGCTCAAGCGTGACATTATTGAGGGCCTATCGGGGCTGTGGAATTCGCTTTTGGCGCTAATCGGCATGGGGGACGCCGCTTGGGGCGATGTTGCGGCGTTTTTTGCCCATGTGTTTTGGCCTTATTTTGTGGGCGGTATTGGGCCGGGTATCATTGCCGGGCTCGTGACTTACCTTTTTGCGCGTCCTTTGGTTGGGGCCTATCAAAAACGGCGGCGCGGCGCTTTGGCGGGTTCAAAGCGACGCCTGCATCCGGATATTGCTATGCCCATTTGCTGGCGACAGACCAGCCCCATGCGGTCGCGCAACAAATGCGATTGGATCGCTTCATCAGCGGCAACATGATCGACGAAAAGGGCGTAGGCGCCCAACCAAATCTTCACTAAGCGGGCACGACATGATTATTCACCACCCCCTATTGGGGCCACGCGACGCAAACGAGTTTTACCATCTGGGCGACGCATCCCTGATCAACCGACCCGACGGACTGTCCCAAACCGCCGCCAAAGAGTTCCACGATTATCTGTACCTGCGCGACAATCCAGCGGGACTGTACCGCGAACTTTGGTATCACGAGGCAGGTGATCGATCTTGGCTTGTCGTCACCCGCGATACGCTGACACATGAAATTACCAAAGTTGAAATGGCCCGTGATGTGGCCCGAAATCAGGGGCGTTCAACATGACCCAAGATTTCAGAATTGAGGGCGGTCACCTTGATCGCAGCAAACCGATTTCGTTCACCTTCAACGGCAAAACCATGGGCGGCTATCAGGGCGATACATTGGCATCGGCCTTGTTGGCAAACGGGCAAAGATTGGTCGCAAGATCATTCAAATACCACAGACCGCGCGGCATCTTTTCCGCAGGATCAGAAGAACCAAATGCATTGGTTCAATTGCGCAGTGGCGCACATCAAGAGCCCAACACCCGCGCCACGGTGGCGGAATTGTTCGACGGTCTAACCGCGACCAGCCAAAACCATCGCGGCCCCCTTGGGTTCGACATTATGTCCGCAACCGATCTGTTGTCCCCCTTCTTGGGCGCGGGGTTTTATTACAAAACCTTCATGTGGCCCAAGGCGTTTTGGGAAAAAATCTACGAACCAGTGATCCGCGCCAGCGCGGGTTTGGGGCGTCTGTCCATGCTGGAAGACCCCGATAAATATGACAAAGGATTCTTGCATTGCGACCTGTTGATCATCGGCGCAGGGCCGTCTGGATTGTCGGCGGCACTGGCGGCGGGTCGATCAGGGGCACGTGTCATCATCGCAGACGAAGACT
>CAYLLD010000019.1:0-13236 GCA_964384315.1 uncultured Rhodobacterales bacterium
CCCATTCCCGCTACAGGAAAAACTGCCTTTGTGACTTTGGTGGATATGCTCATTTGCTTTACCTTAACTACCGGACGTCAAGCCCTGCTTGCTCATGAAGTGCCTCACGCTTGTGACCTTTGGCAGACGGCGCGCAGCGCATAGTCAATCTGCGTTAGCTGCCTATTGCTTGGCCTTGAGCGTTTCCAAAGTGCTGGCGGCAACTTCCGCTTGCGGGAAGTTCGTACCCTTAAATAGTTGCGTTGCCGTTGACAGAGCACTGATCGCCTCTTGATCCTTTTCAAGCGCGGCATAAAGCATGCCGAGATGAAAGAGGACCACGGGATTGTTCGGAATGCCTTTGGCCGCTGACTTTAGAGGCTGCAGAGCACGCTCATAGTCGCCTCGCTGATACAAAATCCAACCATAGGTATCCTGAAACGCCGGATTGGTAGAGGACCGGAGACGCTTGGCTACATTATAGGCGCGCTCGAGACTTTCTTCATCCTGCCTGTACTCGGCAAGTAAGCTGGCATAATTATTCGCCAGAACGTCAGAGATCTTATTGTCCTCATAGAGGTCTTCATAAATGCTGATTGCTTTTTCAAATTCACCAGCCCGCTCAAATCGGCCCGCTTCCGCAAACATGAGACCCGGCGCATCTTTGGCAGCTGCAAGCCCGCGTTTGATCACAGCATTGGCCTCTTCAGGCTCGTTCATTGACATCAAAAGACGTGCAAGCGCGCCGTAGCCAGTTTCGCTTTCAGGATAGTAGGCAATCACATCCTCATATTTCGAAAGCGCCGCCGCGGTATCACCGTTGAAGATATGAATTGCGCCAATCAGCAAATTTGCCCGCATGTTTTTAGGCTCGGTAGAGAGAACTTCATCTAGAAACGCCATGGCCTCGTCGGGCTCACCAGTTTGCAAATAGGTCCGGACGAGGTTTTCCATCGCCGACGTTTTCTCGCCGGTACTGTCCCACATCTCGCGCAATGCCCCAACGGATTCTTCGAAACGCTTTTGGCCAGTTAGGGTTGCAATGCGGATTTCTTGGGCGATTTGCTGTGCGCGGGGGTTTCGGGTGGCGGCCGCCAGCCCATCGGCCATCTCAAGCGCCTCGCGCCATTTTGATTGCGACAAGAAGAGCTTTGAAAGAGCGCCGCGAATACGGATCGAACCAGGATTGGCTAGAACCGCGTCTTTTAGAACCTCTTCGGCCAAGGTAATTTTCTCATCACGCATCAAAAACTCGGCATATCGCAGGCTTTCTTCTATGCCAGAGTTCGAGGCGCGCACCGCAAGCGCAAGGCGCTCTTGCGCCAATCCGCGTGAGCCGTTGCGTTCGTGCGCTTGGGCCAGCACCGTCAAAATTCGCGGGTTCTGCGGGCTACCATCCAAAGCAGAGCGCAAATCCGAAATCGCCGCCTCAGGGCGGTCGTTCTCGATGTGCATCATGCCGCGCAGGGTCAAGGCCTCAACATTCGTTGGATCATCGCTCAGCGTCCGGGCGGTCAGGTCACGCGCTTCGGCCATGCGATCTTGCTTGAACAACAGATGGGCCAGGCGCATCGTGATATCGGCCTTGGCGTCGCCGACGTCTTGGGTCAGAAGATTTTCAAGCCGTGAAATCGCTTCATTGGGTTTGCCATCACGCTCGTCGATTTGGGCCAAAGCCACCTCAAAAACCGTCTCATCGGGGGCAGCTTGGGCGAAAACCGCTAGCTCTTGGCGCGCGGCATCAATGCCAACGGTGCTGCCGCGAAATTCTACTAGGGCCATTTTATATGCGACATTGTCCGGGAATAACTCGATGCGTTGGCGCAAAAGATCCACTGCGCTGTCGTTGTCCTCGCGTTTAATGTGCCATGCGACCAATTCATCGACGAAACGCCGATTGCGCGGGGCCAGCTCAAAGAGTGTACGCAGTTGCGCACCGACCTGATCATCGTCGCCCTTGAGCTTTAGAGCCTCAAGCTTGGTCAGATGCAGCCCGATGTTGCCCGCATGAAATTCAATAGTTTCATCCAAAAGCGCAAGCGAGGCGTCATAGGCCTCTTCCTTCATCAAAACCGAAGCAAGCACTTGCGTGGCGGCAGGCTCTGAGGGGATTTCGTTGAGAATGCGCAGGGAAATGTCACGGGCTTCTTCCATGTTGCCCAAACGCAGCTCAGTTGTGGCCATAAGATTGCGCACCTCGACATCGTCGGGGGCGGTACGCATGGCGGCATCGACATGGAGCTTAGCGGTGGGGAATTGCCGGGCTAAAATCATGATCCGCGCCAGCATTTTGCGCGCATCCAGATGGGCCGGGTCAATTTCAATAGCCCCCTCAAGCGCGTTGGTGGCCCGCGCTAGATCGCCCGATTGCATGAGCAGTTTGCCATATTCCACACGCGGCTCGACAAAGTTCTTGTTCAAAGCGATTGCGTTGCGAAATTCCAGCGCGGCCTTTTCAGCTTCGCCATCGGCCAAAAGCGCCAACCCATTTTGGTAATGCCCATCTGCGCGGGACTGCGCGTCATCACAAGCGCTCAGAGCCAAGGCGCCCATTAAAAGAAAGCTGACAGCTAGATTTGTGCCTTGCCGAAAAACGGTAAGCCGAAAAATAGAAAACAGGCGAAATAAGTTTAGCAGCTTCGTCATGAAGGCAAGCTCCGAAAATTTTATTACCACATCTACCATGTGGATAGAGTGTTGTGTGAGGTGAGACAATATAATCATTGTCATGTCTGGGGCGGAGTTACCGCAGAAGTCTCAAGACTTCGTCATCTAGAAATGCAATTTTGGCTTCTTCTCAAAAGAAAAAGCGCCGACCTTGCGGACAGCGCTTTGCATTTTTCTAAATTTTTAGATATCGGTTACATGCCGGTGCCGCGGACCACAGCACCAAATGTGCGCAGAACGATCATCACGTCGTTACGGAATGTAAGATCTTGGGCATAGCGGTTATCAAAGATTGTCCGCTCAGCGAAAGACGTCTCGTTACGATCCGAAACCTGCCACAGACCCGTCAGACCGGGACGCACGGTGTAGTAGGCGTGGCCTTTGTAGAGGTCTTTTTGGTTTGGAAGGAATGGGCGCGGGCCAACAATGCTCATCTCGCCTTTAACGATGTTCAGCAACTGTGGCAGCTCGTCGATCGATGTTTTGCGGATGAAGCGACCAAGGCGCGTGATGCGCGGGTCGTTGCGCAGCTTTTGATTAACGTCCCACTCCAGCTTGGCAGAAGGGTTGTTCTCAAGGTACTCAACCAAAATCTCATCTGCGTTCTCGATCATCGAGCGCAGTTTCCAACATGTGAATATCTTGCCGTTTTTGCCGATCCGCTCTTGCGAGTAGAACGCCGGGCCGCCGTCGCGTTTGATAAGAAGGACAAAGATACAGACGATGGGAACGATAATTGGCGCTGCAAGGATAATTGCAGTTACATCCAAAATACGTTTGAAAAAATTAGCATAAACACCGGTCGGCGCGAGTTTGCTGCCCCGGTCAAAAGATACATCTGCCGTTAATCCATCTTCCGGCGATTTAACGAAGTCAAACATGACTACCCCCAAAAACACATAATCACTCGACGCAAGCGTCAAACGAAGGGCAACGAATACAAATCTTTGTTTAGCCCCTTACTACCGATCAACTTGATTTGGCCTTGAAAGCTCAATCTGAAGAGCCACATCAAATTAACTGGGTCCCACATTTTCGGGACACGGGCTTTCTGACATGACGGGGGGCAATTTTCAATCAGTAATCAAATTTGGCGCGAATTTGTCGACACTTGACGATAACTGTCTCAAATTCGCATCAGGTCTTGCGGGTTTCCGCCAAATTGATGGTTAACACCCCACGCTATTACTGTTCTTAGCCCCAATTATCCACAAAGATTTGGCTAAATCCTTGTTTAATCATCAACTTTTTTCTGGGGATTCGGTGTTGATTTCGGAACGATCCAACGCCTAATTCCCCTTATTTACTTAGGCTTCACGGTCCCAATCACCGCTTCCTTCAGAGGTTGTGCGGCCAAAAAGCAAGCCAAGCATGATCCGAGCGCGATAAGCGCGAATGGCACATAAAACACGGAAGGCTTTAAGGCGATCACCGAAGCGGCTGAGTCGATCCGAGCGCAAGATACGCGCAATCTCTGGCAGAGGCGAAATCGCCACCAGCGCCGTGCGCATCAACCAGCGCGCCCGACCAAAGCTTTTGCCAGTCTCGCGCATGAAATCATGGGCCGTATGCCGATCCCACTTGCTGCGCAGCTCGCCAAAGGTCTTACGGGCCGGGTGAAACACGATCATCCCCGCCGCATAGAACGTCGTCTCCCCGGCAGCCTGCGCCCGCTGACCCCAATCACGATCCTCGGCCACACCAATACCCGCAAAATCGCCAACCTTGGCAAAGACTTCGGCGCGGATCGCAAGATTGCCCGTGCCGGTAAAGCCTTGCTTGTCGATATATTCCTTCATCCGAAAGGCATAGACACTCTCATATGCCTCAAGCGGCGTAATCGCATCGGCGTTTTCATAGGCTATATATACGTCACCCCCGATGATGGCGTGATCTTGATGCCCCTGCATGTGGGTCACGATGGTATCGAGCCACTTGGGATGAGCAAGGCAATCAGCATCAATAAAAGCCAAAATCGGCGCGCGCGCCTGCGCTGCACCCAAATTGCGCGCGGGCCCCGGACCCGGCGTTGTTTCTTGCAAGAGCTGCGCTCCCTCAAAGGCGGCAACCTCTTGGGCGGGCATGCTCTTGGAGCCATTATCAACCACGATCACCTCAAATCGAGAGGCATCTAGCGTTTGTTCGGACAAGCTGCTCAAACACAGCGCCAGAGCCTGTGGGTGGTTAAAATGTGGGATAATGACGGAAATTTCCGGCGTAATTGTCATGCCCGGGTCCTGCAAAAGATCAATCTGGGGCGGGTTTATACCGAAAATTATAAATGTGTTATGGCGAAAAACACGCAAAACCGATGCTTTGTGGTTGAAAAGACACGAATCCTTCCGATTCTTACCGCATTGCAGCACGGCTGCATAATTTCCACCAGCTAGGGGTGCAAACTTCGTCAACTTTCTATAGGTATAGTGTCGCGTATTGAGGGGGGAATTGGCGGCTTCGGCTTGCCTCTCTCCTGGTGGGTTATCTTCGCATGAAGGGTTGGACGTGTAATGTCATCGCTTGCAATTTATAATGAGTACTTCGGGCTCCAAAAGCGTCCATTCACGCTTTTGCCAGACCCGGAATTCATCTATTGGTCCACGCCGCACAAGCAAGCCTACACCATGCTTGAGTACGGTCTTTTGACATGCGCACCGATCACTCTCATCACAGGCGAGATCGGGTCGGGCAAAACGACCCTCTTGCGTGAATTGCTGAAATCCATGCCCGAGGAATATAATGTCGGGCTGATCTCGAATGCGCAGGGTGATCGCGGTGAGTTGCTGCACTGGATCCTGATGAGCCTTGGCCAATCGGTTGAGCGGGACATGGGCTATGTGCATCTGTTCCACCAATTCCAAGAATTCCTGATCGATCAATATTCGAACGGCCACCGTACGGTTCTGATCTTTGATGAGGCGCAAAACCTCTCGGTCGAAACCCTAGAAGAATTGCGGATGTTCTCAAACATCAACGCCGACACGGACGAGTTGCTGCAACTGATCCTCGTGGGCCAGCCGCAGCTTTGCGATCTGGTGGCGGATCCGAAACTGGTGCAATTCGCCCAGCGGATTGCGGCAGAGTTCCACTTGCCGACGATGGATGCGGATGAGGTCGAGAAATATGTGACCCACCGCCTAGAGGTCGCTGGCTGTACCAGTCGCATTTTTACCAAAGGCGCTTGTGAGAGCATTCATCTGGTTTCTCGCGGTACGCCGCGTCTTATTAACCAAATATGCGACTATGCTCTGGTATACGCCTATTCATACGAGCGCCGTGAAGTTGATGCGGCCGTGATCCAACAGGTGATTGAGGACCGGAAAATCTATGGTGCTTACAGTACGACCGATCGCGGTGCGGCGCCATTTAACACAGATGATGTTGTTCAGACTGAGCTTGAAGCGCCAATCGAAATGTTCGAGCACGCCGGAAAATCGCGCCACAGCTAAGGCTTTGGCGCTAGGTCCGCTGAGATTGGCCTTGAAACAGTCACAATCCCGCGTAAACCCGCATTTCAATAGTAGAACCCAAGCCCGGACAGTGTAGTCATGATTGATATTGATTTTCGATTTTATCTCTCGGTTTTTTGGCGGCGACTGCCGCTATTCCTGCTTGTCTGGATTCTGATCGCGTCCATTGGCATCGCAATAGCCTATCTTTTACCGTCGGTTTACAAAGCTGAGGCCCGGTTTCTGGTTGAAAGCCAGCAAATTGATAAAGAATTGCAAGGCACAACCGTCACCTCACCTGCCGAGGAAATCATTCAGCGCATTCGGGCACGGATTCTAACCAGAACGAACCTCTTGGACGTCGAGCAGCGCTTTGGTGCGCTGGGGCGTTGGGAAGGCTATTCGCCAACCGAACGCGTCGAAATCATGAAAAATTCGATTGAATTCGATGTGCTTGACCTCGCCGAAGGTGGGCGCGGGCCTGCGGCAACCGCCTTTTCAATTGGGTTTTACTCGGAAAGCGCTCAGATCACCGTGGATGTGACCAATGATCTAGTGACGCAAATCCTTGAAATGGGTCAGGGCGTTCGGATCGATGATGCAAATAAAAACTACGAGCTGTTTAAGCGCCAACTCGATGAGCTGAGCAAAGAGCTTGCGGATCAAGAAGAGCAGATCATCAACTTTAAGATCGAGAACAGCGGTCAGTTGCCTGAAAGCCTCGAGTTCCGCCGCACAGAGATGAGTCGTATCCAAACGCGGCTTCAACAAATCGAAAGTCAGATGCTGACTTTGCGCGAACAGCGTTCCAGCTTCCAGCGCGTGCTCGATAATCCTGAGCTGCAAACCTCGATTTTGCCCCAAACCCGCCGGTCCCCCGAGCAAGCGGAACTGGCACAGCTGAAACGGCGGCGCCTAGAGCGCACCCGTGTTTTATCGGACAACCACCCTGAAATTATTGCGCTCGACAATCAAATTGCCGCACTAGAAGAATACATTGGCTCATTAATCATCGATGATCAGGGTAATCCGTCTGGGGGCGTTCTAAATGAGACCCGTGTAGCGCTACAAACCGTGGACGTTGAACTTCGGTTCCTCGACGGTCAGCGCAAAGACATGGAATCAGAGCTGTCTCGCCTTGCTAAGACCATCGAACAAACGCCTAATGTTGAGAGCCAACTCAATGTTTTGAACCGTCGCTTGCAACAGCTTGAGCTGCAATACGATGATACATTGGTCAAATTTAACATCGCCAAAGGTGCTCGTGAGGTTGAGGAAACCGGACTGGGCGAACGCTTCGATGTTATCGAACAGGCCAGCTATCCTGATGAGCCAATTCGTCCCAACCGGCTTTTGATAGCCCTGGGGGCAATTATCGGCGGCCTTGGTCTTGCCGGTGGTTTGGTTGTGTTGTTGGAGTTGATGAATAACTCAATCCGGCGCCCAGTAGAGCTGGTAAATCGTCTGGGCATTCAGCCATTTGCGGTGGTTCCATACATCCCCACCCGCGCCGAGATTTTGCGCCAGCGGGTCAAGGCCGTGCTTAGCGTAATCGGTGTCGCGGTCTTTGTGCCCGCCCTACTTTATCTCGTGCACTATTATTATATGCCGATCGATCTTATCTTATCGAATATGGCAGAGCGTTTCGGCATTGATGGCCTTGCGTTGATGTTTAGCTAGGACGCCCCTTATGGAAAGAATCAGAGCCGCCATTCAAAAAGCCCGTGAGACCCGCAGTGACGGGACAAACGGCGCGATTTCAAATGGCTTTACAAATGGTAACGGCACAGCGGGCATTCGCGCCGCTGGCGGGCAGGCCTCAAGCGCGACCTGGGGGGCAATGCAGCCCTACAAGCCGCAACTTGATTTGATGGCGCGCAATAGGATTGTGACCCTAGACCAAAAAGACAATGCTCATGTTCCTTTTGACATGATGCGCACCCGGGTTCTATCCGCCTGCCGCCAGCACGATTGGAAGGTTGTGGGGATCACATCACCATCACCAGAGTGCGGCAAAACCGTTACTTCGATTAATCTAGCGTTCTCTTTCGCGCGCCAAAAGGACAACCGTACCGTTCTAATCGATGCTGATTTGCGCCGCCCAATGGTGGCAAAGAACCTTGGGATCGATAATAACAACTCAATGGGCCGCTTTCTTTCTGGCGGTCAAAACATTGAAGATCACTTCTTAAGCTATGGCGATACGCTAGCGATTGGCTCAAACAACCGACGTTCGCTGCATTCAGCAGAGATTTTGCAAGACAGCAAAGCCACTGAAGCCATGAACTTTATGCATAAGTCGCTGCGTCCCAATATCGTTATTGTTGATATGCCGCCAATGATGGCAACCGATGACGTTATGGCCTTCTTGCCAAATATGGATGCGGTGCTTTTGATAGCGGCGGCTGGCACAACAAAGCTTAAGGAAATCGACAATTGCGAACGCGAATTGTCTGAGCGTACCAATGTTATGGGTGTGGTGCTGAACAAGTGCCGGTACACTCACGATAGTTATAGCTATAACTATTATTGAGTTCCTTAGGCCCATTTTTTGCGCTACGCCCAAAACACACACAAAGTTCGGGATATAAACCGAGATCTTGGCGCCAAGCTTTAAGGCTCAACGGGACGAGGTAAGTATGAAACGTATTTCAACTTCTATAAGTGCATTCGGTGTCGCGGCTATGCTTGCGGCATGCGGTGGTGGGTCTTCCTCGCAAGTTGGCGCGACGAACGGCATGCCATTTTCAAATGGCCAAACGGCGAACCTAAATACGCTGGCGTCTCAGGGTAATATTGCGATCAAAGCGTCCGAGGCAGCCTATACGACGGCGGGCGGATTTGGCGCGACGCAACAGAATTTGACGCTTAATGTTGTCGATGTGAACAACATTAATGTGTCGTTTGGAAACAACGCGGTTTCGATGAGCCGCGTTGGCGGGACTGGCCCATTCACCGGGGTTTTAGGCGGAACCAATGTTAGCGCCAATTTGACAACCGACAGCTCCATCTTTTTTGGGCAGTTCACACAGAACCGAAGCGCGACAATCAACGATTCCGAGACGTTTTTCGTGACCGGATTCGAAAGCGATCCAGCCAACCTTACCGCCACAGCAAGCTATTCTGGCGACGCCGATTTGTTTGCGCGTAACCGCGTTGGCGGCGTTGCCGACGCTACGGCGACCCAGATTTTGAACGGAACCTTAGCAATGACCGTTGATTTCGGCACCTCCAACATCACGTCGGGCGCAATGAGTGGGCTCGATGACGAGGGCAATACACTCACACTAACAATTTCGCCTGCTGGCTTTAGTGGAAACAGTTTTTCTACAACTGCCACCGCTTCAGGAGCGTCTGACCTCACGTTTGGAGCGATCACCGTACAAGGGGCGTTCTTTGGAGATAATGGCGAGCAGGTCGGCGGCACAATGCATGGGAATGTCACAGGCGGCATGCCAAGTGGCAGTGCGACGAGCGCGGCCGGGTACTTTGAGGGATCATAGGGCCAAAGTATTGGCCTGAATCAGGTATCTGTGCACGAAAGAATAATAGAAGTTTCATAATGTGACGAGAAATCAATCACGGTTGTGAAGTGTCGAATTCCTGACGCATAAGGCGGCAGAGCAGCTTTGGACATTAATTAGGCGGACAAATACATGTGCGGAATCGTTGGGATCATCGGGAAAAAAGAGGCGGCGCCGATCATCATCGACGCGCTGCGACGGTTGGAATACCGCGGCTATGATAGTGCGGGGATTGCCACTATCCACGATGGCGCATTAAGTCGCCGCCGGGCCGTCGGGAAACTGTCGGCTCTTGCGGAGGTTGTCAGCCAAGAGCCGATTGCAGGCAGTATCGGCATCGGCCACACGCGCTGGGCCACTCACGGCGCACCAACTGTCGCTAATGCCCATCCCCATTCGGCGGCCAAAATAGCGGTGGTTCACAACGGCATCATCGAGAATTTCCGCCAGTTGCGCGAAGAGCTTTCGAAGGATGGGGCCGTTTTCACCTCGGAGACCGATACCGAGGTGATCGCGCAGCTTTGCTCGTCTTTCTTGGCCCAAGGCTTGCGCCCCGAAGATGCCGCCGCCGCCACTTTGGCACGGCTCGAAGGCGCCTTTGCTTTGTGCTTCATTTTCGAAGGTGAAGAGGATTTGATGGTCGCCGCGCGCCAAGGGTCACCCCTAGCGATTGGTTATGGCGACGGTGAGATGTTCGTGGGTTCTGACGCCTTGGCGCTTGCGCCAATGACGGATCGCGTTGCATATCTGGACGAGGGCGACTGGGCGGTGCTGACCCGCACCTCGGTAAACGTTTACGATAAACGCGGTGAGCCGGTTGATCGGGCGATCCAAACCGTTGCGGTGGATAGCGTGCTTGTCGACAAGGGCAATCACCGCCACTTTATGCACAAGGAAATTCACGAGCAGCCGACCGTGTTGTCCTATGCCTTGTCCCATTACATGAACGCTGATCGAACCGGCATTACCATTCCTGAGGGCACGCCTGATTTCAGCAAGTACAATCGGTTGATGTTGGTTGCTTGCGGCACGGCGTTTTATGCCTGTCACGTGGCCAAATACTGGTTTGAAAAGCACGCGCGCCTTCCGGTTGAGATCGATGTGGCCTCCGAGTTTCGCTATCGCGAGCCCCCTATGGGCTCAAATGACGCGGCGATTTTTGTCAGCCAATCGGGTGAAACCGCGGATACGCTGGCCGCGCTGCGCTATGCTGACAGCCAAGGCGCAGAGATTTTGTCGGTCGTGAATGTTGCAAATTCCTCGATTGCACGGGAAAGCTCCTTGGCGCTGCCAATCCTTGCAGGAACGGAAATCGGGGTGGCTTCGACCAAGGCATTTACCTGCCAGTTGATGGCCCTTGCGGCGCTCGCCATTGTGGCAGGTCGTCAACGCGGACACCTAAGCGAGGCCGATGAGGCCCATTTGCTAGAAAAACTAATCGAAGTGCCTAAGCTCGTTGCGCAAAGCACGGATCTTGAAACCGACATTATCACAAGCGCACGCGAATTGGCGCAAGCGCGGGATATTCTGTTTCTGGGGCGCGGCTCGATGTACCCCATTGCCCTTGAGGGCGCTCTGAAACTGAAAGAAATCAGCTACATCCATGCCGAAGGCTATGCCAGCGGCGAGCTAAAACATGGGCCGATTGCATTGGTCGATAGCCATGTGCCGGTCGTGGTGTTCGCGCCAACAGATGATTTGTTCGATAAGACAATCTCGAACATGCAAGAGGTGATGGCTCGTGGCGGTAAAATCCTGTTGGTGACTGATCGACAAGGGGCCGAGCGGGCGAGCGACGGCGTTTGGCAAACGATTGTTATGCCAGATTGCGATCCTTCCGTGGCACCAATTGTTTATGCTGTACCGGCTCAGCTTATCGCTTATCATACAGCGGTCGAAAAAGGCACCGATGTGGACCAACCGCGTAACTTGGCAAAATCCGTTACGGTGGAATAAGCCCGGGCGATCTTGCGCGCCCATTCGCTTGAATAGATCAAATAAAAAGCGCCCCGGTGTAACGACCGGAGCGCTTTTTCATTGGTAAATGTTCAGATTAAGCAGCAGCGGTTTTGCGCGAACGCACGAAGCCCATGCCGACCAATGCGGTGCCAAGCAGTAGTGCGCCTGCGGGCACTGGAACTGCGGATACCGAGAAATCAAAGCCAGCACCTTGCGACGAACCGTCCCAAGCGAACTGTACGTATTGGGTCAGGTTTGGCGCGGTGAAAACCGTCTCAAGGGCATTGTACCCGGAGATTGCAGTCTGAGGACCAACCAAAGCGTTCATCCCCGCGTCGAGCCAAGCGATGGACAGGTTGTTGAAGCCCGACAAGTGCAACGAATTGATTGTCATTTCAACGTCGGCAGCCAGTGGGGCAATCGACGAGTTGAACTCAACCGTAAATGTACCCGAACCACCGCCAGCGGTCACAATGCCGTTGAAAGATGTATCGGAGTTGATGTCGTATGCACTACTGTCGGTCACACCGAAAGTAATTGCATTTGCAGCGAATGGAGCAACTGCCAGAGCAGCGGCCAATGCCAAAGATTTAAGGTTCATTATTCAGCCCCTAGGTTAAGCTAATACACACAAGCGCGGCGGGATAAACACAAGTACCAGACCACACAGACAGGCTTAGCCAATTTGGACCCTTAAAGATACCTGCTTGGCACGTCCGACTAAGATGGAATCTCCATTTGTGATAATTTTGCAGCAAATTTCTTGTTTTATGCGACTTTTTTGTTTGTTTTAGTTCAATGTTTTATGGGTTTTCAGGGGTTTCACAGAAAAATAGTTATAAATTAACCACCATTCATCTCGGCGCAGCTAGGACGCACAGGCGGCAAATCCACGTTGCAAATTGCTAAACCCATCAAGCCCTCAGGCCTGATCGGGGCTTTCCCTGACAGCTTGCCTTCGGTAAGACGCGCCACGCGAACCTAATTCCGATATGTGCGAGCCCAAAGCCATGCCCCTTTCAAAGACATTTGATTCTGCGACCGCTGAAGCGGAGATTGCCGCCGCCTGGGAGACCGCGAGCGCGTTTCGTGCTGGCGCAAATGCGTCGCGGGACGAAACCTTTTGCATCATGATCCCCCCGCCGAATGTGACGGGGGTTCTGCATGTGGGCCATGCCTTCAACAACACGCTCCAAGATGTGCTTGTCCGCTGGCATCGGATGCGCGGCTTTGACACGCTCTGGCAACCGGGCACGGATCACGCCGGGATCGCAACCCAGCTTGCGGTGGAAAAGCAATTGGCCGCCGAAGGCAGCGAAGGCCGCCGCGATCTGGGCCGCGACAAGTTCCTTGAGCGGGTTTGGGCGTGGAAAGAGCAATCCGGCGGGCAGATCATTCAGCAGCTCAAGCGCCTAGGCGCGTCCTGCGATTGGGAGCGCGAGGCGTTCACCATGTCGGGCAATTTCCCCGACGCGGTTCTGAAGGTCTTTGTCGACCTCTATAATCAAGGCCTGATTTATCGCGGCAAGCGGCTGGTGAATTGGGACCCGCATTTTGAAACGGCGATCAGCGATCTTGAGGTCGAGAATATCGATACGCCGGGCCATATGTGGCACTTTAAATACCCGCTCGCTGGCGGTGCGACCTATGAGTATGTCGAA
>CAYLLD010000019.1:13246-25768 GCA_964384315.1 uncultured Rhodobacterales bacterium
GCGACTATATTTCTATTGCCACCACGCGGCCCGAGACGATGCTCGGCGATGGTGCGGTCGCGGTTCATCCCGATGATGAGCGCTATGCCGCGCTGGTCGGGACGCTTTGTGAAATTCCGGTTGGTCCCAAAGAGCACCGCCGGTTGATCCCGATCATCACCGATGAATATCCCGATCCCGACTTTGGTTCCGGCGCGGTTAAGATCACCGGCGCTCATGACTTCAACGATTACCAAGTTGCCAAGCGTGGCGGCATTCCGATGTACCGCCTTATGGATACCAAAGGCGCGATGCGCAGCGACGGCGCGTCCTATGCAGAGGCGGCCAAGGCGGCGCAGGCGATTTCCGAGGGGGCTGAGTTCACTGAAGCTTCGGTTGATGAGCTGAACCTGATCCCCGATGATTTGCGCGGTCTGGACCGGTTCGACGCGCGCGCCAAGGTCGTTGAGGCCATCACCGCCGACGGGCTTGCGGTCATGCATGACGTCACCCGCACTGATAAAGAGACCGGCGAAGAGATCACGGAAACGGTCCCTTACGTCGAGAACAAGCCGATCATGCAGCCCTATGGCGACCGTTCAAAGGTTGTGATTGAGCCAATGCTGACGGATCAGTGGTTCGTGGATACGGGCATTATGGCCGAGCGCGCCCTGGCCAGTGTCGCCGAGGGTCGCACGCGGATTTTGCCCGACAAAGACCGCAAAGTGTATGACCATTGGCTGAAGAATATCGAACCATGGTGTATTTCCCGTCAGTTGTGGTGGGGCCATCAGGTGCCGGTTTGGTACGACGAAGATGGCAAAGAGTATTGCGCCGCCAGCCAAGCTGAGGCCGAAGCCATGGCGCCGGGCAAGGTGCTGACCCGCGATCCCGACGTGCTGGATACGTGGTTTTCGTCCGGTCTTTGGCCCATTGGCACCCTCGGCTGGCCCGAGGAAACCGACGAATACCAGAAATATTTCCCCACCGATGTGCTCGTCACCGGCTTTGACATTCTGTTTTTCTGGGTCGCGCGGATGATGATGATGCAGCTGCAGGTGGTCGATCAAGAGCCGTTCCACACGGTCTATCTTCATGCACTGGTGCGGGACGAGAAGGGCATCAAAATGTCCAAGACGCTGGGCAATGTGCTGGACCCTCTCGATCTGATTGATGAGTTTGGTGCTGATGCGCTGCGGATGACCATGACCTCGATGGCGGCGCTTGGGGGCACGCTCAAGCTGAGCAAAGACCGCATCAAAGGCTATCGGAATTTCGGCACCAAGCTGTGGAACGCCGCGCGTTTTGCCGAGATGAACGAGTGCTATGCTCATCGCACCGAGGGAGTGCCGGCGGCCAGTGCGACCGTGAATAAATGGATCATCGGCGAGACCGCGCGGGTGCGCGAAACCGTGGATAAGGCGCTGACCGAGTACCGTTTCAACGAGGCGGCGCTGGGCATGTACGCCCATACGTGGCACGTGGTTTGCGATTGGTATGTCGAGTTTGCCAAGCCGCTGTTGCAAAGCGACGACGCGGCCCTGCGCGATGAGACGCGGGCCTGTATGGCTTGGGCGATCGATCAATGTCTGCTCATGCTGCATCCGATTATGCCCTTCATCACCGAGGGGCTCTGGAGCGAATTGGCGGCGCGTCCCAAGCTGCTGGTTCATGGCGATTGGCCGACTTATGGCGCGGAATTGGCCGATGCGGAGGCCGACGCCGAGATGGGCTGGGTGATTGCGCTGATCGAGCAAATCCGCTCGGTACGGGCTGAAATGAATGTGAACGCGGGGGCCAAACTGCCGCTTGTTCAGTTGGAACTTGATGACGCAGGCGAAGGGCGGCTTGAGCGAAATCGCGCACTAATCGAACGGCTGGCGCGGGTCTCCGAGTTTGTCACCGCCGATGCAGCGCCCAAGGGCTCGGTCACGCTGCCGGTTCAAGGCGGCGCGTTTTGCCTGCCCCTTGCGGATGTGATCGACGTCTCGGCGGAAAAAGCACGGCTCGAAAAGGCCAAGGGCAAATTGGCCAAGGAAATGGGCGGCCTTAAAGGCAAGCTGAGCAATCAAAAGTTCTTGGACAATGCGCCTGAGGATGTGGTTGCGGACCAGCGCGGGCGTTTGGCCGAGCTAGAAGAGCAATCGAGCAAAATCGAGGCTGCCCTCGCGCGGGTGGCTGAGATCGGTTAATCGGGGATTAATTACAGCCTTTATTCGTTAATAAATATTAACTGTGTGGCAACCAATTTAACGCAAAGTTTACCCACGTGACCCCATCGGTCAACTCAGTTGTGTTTATTAGCGTAAAGGAGGCCCCCAGTTATGCAAATGGGTCTAGAGAATCTCGCGGTTGCTCAGAACACCGGCTCGGTGAAGCCGCCTGGGCAAAACAATGCTCAGAATGAAACCAGTCAGGCGCGTGCCGCAACGCCCGTTGGCGCAAGTGCTGCGGCAGATTTCACCAAGGCCACCACAAGCCAAGCAGTGCAGCCAACACCGGCTTCAGCCTCGGCGACCAAGTCTGATTTTTCAAGCGAACGCGCGCCTGCAGTTGTGGTTGATTACGAGAAAGTGCCCATTGGTGGGCCAGATAAATTTGCCCGTAGCATGGCGTTCAAAAGCGCGAAGGCCGCAGAAGAGGCCGTGGCTCAGGATACCGCGCAATCGGCCAAGAGCCAGACGAGTGGCACCGAAGCCAAGGTCGACGATGCCGCCGCAACGCGCGTTCAGGCTGATAAGTCTGCAGATGTAAGCAAAGGCGGTGACGCTCGCGATGCTCAGATAATTGCCGACAAAAAGGCTGCTGAGCAGGCATCCGATAACTTCCTGCGCAACTCCAACCCAGAGCCGGTGACCCCAGCGCCTGAAACAAACGCTCAGCCACCCGCATCCGCTGAACCATCCGCGTCCCAAGGCGCCCAGCAGGCCGCGTAATTAACAATTAGGGTTTTGGCGCACCAGCTAAGACCACCAAACGCGCAACCTCCGCTCGCAACTGCACCAGCGACGGTAGGCCGCGCTTATGTTCGGCAGCAAGGGACTGGCGTCGCTTAACCGCACCGCCAAGCACGGCAGCCCCGCCCGAACTCTCCAATCCACAGTTTCATCCAAAGCAAATTGCCCCCATATATGTAAGGGCCAGGGCCACTGGCGATACGTGCATTTGTGAGGCTTGCAACGCGATGACCGCAGTTTTCCAATTCGATAACACCTATGCGCGCGAGCTTGACGGGTTTTACGCGCCCCTCGCGCCTGCCAAGGTTCCAGAGCCTGAGGTGGTGCTGATCAATCATGACTTGGCCGCTACGCTCGGGGTGGATTTAGCGGGTAAGTCGGATGAGACACTTGCCCAGTTGTTTTCAGGAAACTTGCCCCCAGAGGGCGCGAGCCCCTTGGCTCAGGCCTATGCCGGGCATCAATTCGGTGGGTTTTCACCGCAGCTTGGGGATGGGCGGGCGCATTTGCTGGGCGAGGTGATCGACAGCACCGGCCAGCGCCGCGATATTGCTCTAAAAGGCTCGGGCCGCACGCCGTTTTCCCGTGGCGGGGATGGCAAGGCGGCGCTGGGGCCTGTTTTGCGCGAGTATATCATGGGCGAGGCGATGGCGGCGCTTGGTATTCCCACGACGCGCGCATTGGCGGCGGTGACCACCGGCGAGAGCGTGATGCGCGACGCACCTTTGAAGGGGGCGGTTCTGACGCGGGTGGCGGCCAGCCATTTGCGGGTCGGCACCTTTCAGTTCTTTGCCGCGCGTCAGATGCAGGCCGAGCTGCGCCAACTGGCTGATTACGCGATTGGCCGTCATGATCCGGATTTAGCCGGCACCGATGGCCGCTATCTCGCTTTTTTTGAGCGTGTCGTGACGCGGCAGGCGCGGCTGATCGCGAAATGGATGGGCGTGGGCTTTATCCACGGCGTGATGAACACCGACAACATGACGATCTCGGGCGAGACGATTGATTACGGGCCTTGCGCCTTCATGGATACTTACGATCCGGCGGCGGTCTTCAGCTCGATCGATCATCAGGGGCGCTATGCCTATGGCAATCAGCCAGCCATCGCGAAATGGAACCTCGCGCGGCTTGCGGAGTGCCTGTTGCCGCTTTTCGATGATGACGCCGAGCGCGCGACGGCGCAGGCTATGGAGGTGCTTGGGCGGTTCGATGATCTGTACCAAAGCGCGTGGCAGGAAATCTTTGCCGCCAAGCTGGGGTTTGATGAGCCTTCGGCGGCGGTGGGCGACTTGGCCAATCGTTTGTTAGAGCATTTGGCAAAGGCCGATTTGGATTTCACAGGCAGTTTTGCAGGGCTTGCGAAAGATAGCGGTGCGGGATTGCCGCCGGAACTGGATGACTGGCGGGCCGCGTGGCGCGCGTCATTGAACGCGGCTAATATCGCGCCTCAGAGCGCGGCGGGGATCATGAGCCGGGCCAATCCGCTCTATATTCCGCGAAATCATCTGGTCGAAGAGGCGCTTGGGGCGGCGCATGAGGGCGATCTTGCCCCGACCCGCGCGCTTTTGGAACGGGTCACCGCGCCCTATACCCCTGAGCCCGGCGCTTGGCGTTTTGCAGAAGCGGCGCCTGCCTCTTTTGGGCAGTTTGTGACCTATTGCGGCACGTGAGATTAACCAGAGAGCGCCGCGCCGCTGAGTAGACGCGGCTCTGAACGCGCGGGGCAATCTTGGCGCTCGCATAATTTGCAGGTGGTGCCAGCGGCGACGATTGGCGGCTTGGTTTGCGGTGACAAAAGCCCGAAAGCGCGGGCCTCCGAGAGCGAGACCACCAGCATGGCCGAGGCAAGGGTGGCGCGTGTTCCGAAGGCGGGGGTGCCCATGGGCATGGCGTAGCTGCGCGCGAGGAATTGGCGTTTGCCGTGCAATTCCATGATGTCTTCCATCGGTTGGTTGGGGGTCGATAGCGCGGCAAAAACCGGCCAAAGCGCGCAGATCGAGACGAAACGGGGCACCGAGAGCTCTTTGAGCGGGCGGCGAAAAATCGGGTGACCCGCCGCATTGATTATGACAAGGCCAAAGCGCGGCGCGTCGATGCCGGGGCGGGCCAGAACCGAGAGGCGGCGGAAAACGCTGAACAAGTCGACACCGAAATGCTGCGACAGGGCGAGTGGGGCAAAAGCAAGCTCGGTGGCCTTGGCCGCAAAAGCCGCAAGGGGCAATTGCTGTGCGTCCTGAGCATAGATTTCAAGCCGCACCCGCGCACGCGCTTTGCTTTCAGAGGCGCGCAGCAACGGGTCATTGTTTAGCAACGCCTCGATAGTTTTGGCCGCGTCTTGTGGATCTTCGAGAACGTCGAAAATATGGTCGTTGCCGCTTAGAAATAGCTCATAGGCCTCAAGGGCCGTAGCCGCCTCTTTGGGGGTGTCTTTGGCTGCCTCAAAAAATGATAAAAGCCCCGCCGTGGCATCAGACAGACGCACGGATTGGTCATAAACATTAGCCTGAAAGCGCTGCGACTGTGCAGGCGACAGGTCGTCGCCCTTGGCGAGAATCGAGGCCGTAGAGCGGATCGCAGTGATGTTGGTGAGCATCTCGTGCAAGGTGGCTTGCAGGCGCGGGTCGAAATTATTGCGCTCGTAAAGGGCGGCGATGGCGGCGGCTTGATCGCGGATTTGGCGCGATTGCGCGGCCACCAGATCAGCCCAACCGGGAAAGCGCGCGATAAACTCGGTGGTGCGGGCCTCTTCGGGCTGAGCGCTGATCTGGCCCAAGGCAGCGGCGGCCAGCTCATCGACCAAATCCGACCGGTCCGCACCTAGAATCGCATCCGCCTCAAGACCTAGGGCGGCAGCTAGGGCGGCGACGGTTTCGGGTTTGGCTTTGCGGCGATTGTATTCAATTAGATTGAGATATGAGGCCGAAATGCCCGCCCTTTGCGCCAATTCGCCCTGCTTGAGCCCCTTAGAGAGGCGCAGCTCGCGAATTCTTAGGCCGGGGCTTGTGGTGGCTTTGTTCATAATTCCCTTAAAAATCAAAGGCTCTCGCAGGCGCAATGTAAATTTATTTACATATTATGCACTGCAACAAAAGGCAAAATTACAAAAAAAGTCAAAAAAACCAGCTATTTATTGGCGCTTTGACAAATTCTGTCTAATCTCGGAACGCTGTTAAAAGCTTGGCCCGTCATAAGAACGGGTGAAAATGTAAATCCGGGAGGACTCTTATGTCTAACTTCAATTTCTCGCGCCGTCGGTTGCTGAAGACATCAGCCGCTGCCAGCGCAGGTATTGCTGCACCAACAATTTTCACGAGCCAAATGGCCCGTGCTTACACAAATGAGCCAAAGGGCGGCACCGTCACTTTGGGCTTTAACGTGCCGCAAACTGGCCCCTACGCCGAAGAAGGTCTCGACGAGCTGCGGGCGCAAGAGCTGGCGGTTGAGCACATCAACGGCATGGGCGATGGCGGTGCGTTGAACACCTTCTCGTCCAAGGCGCTCGATGGCACCGGTATTCTCGGCAAGAAGGTCGAGTTTGTAACCGGTGACACCCAGACCAAATCGGACGCGGCGCGCGCCTCGGCCAAGTCGATGATCGAAAAAGATGGCGCGATCATGATCAATGGCGGCTCGTCTTCGGGCGTGGCTGTTGCGGTTCAGGGTCTGTGTCAGGAAGCTGGCGTGATCTTTATGGCGGGTCTGACCCACGCCAATGACACCACCGGTAAGGATAAGAAGGCGAACGGGTTCCGTCACTTCTTTAACGCTTACATGTCCGGTGCGGCGCTCGCGCCTGTGTTGAAGAGCAACTACGGCACCGACCGTCGTGCTTACCATCTGACCGCCGATTACAACTGGGGTTGGACGCAGCAGGAATCGATCCAGGGCGCCACTGAGGCCATGGGTTGGGAGACCGTGAACAACGTGCTCACACCGCTGGCTTCAACGGACTTCTCGTCCTACATCGCGCCGGTTCTGAACTCGGGCGCGGATGTGCTGGTTCTCAATCACTATGGTGCAAACATGGTGAACTCGCTGACACAGGCGATCCAGTTCGGTCTGCGTGATAAGCAGGTCAACGGTAAGGATTTCCAGATCATTGTGCCGCTCTACTCGGAGCTGATGGCCAAAGGTGCGGGTAAAAACATCGAAGGCGTGTTCGGGTCCATGAACTGGAACTGGCAGCTGCCTGATGCCGGGACCAAGGCCTTTGTTCAGTCCTTTGGCACCAAATACGGCTTCCCGCCCTCGAACTCGGCGCAAACATGCTACGCGCAGACGCTGCTTTATGCGGATGCTGTGGCGCGTGCGGGCTCGTTTGATCCTTGTGCGGTTGTTGAAGCGCTTGAGGGCTTTGAGTTTGACGGTCTGGGCAATGGCGAGACCCTCTACCGTGCCGAAGATCACCAGTGCTTTAAGGACGTTCTGGTTGTGCAAGGGGCGTCGAACCCTGCCAACGTCTATGAGGCGCTTGAGATCGTTGAGATCACGCCGCGCGCTCAGGTTGAGTACGCGCCGGATCACCCAATGTTCGCCGGTGGCGCATTGGGCACCTGTAACGCAGGTTAATCACTACAAAATCGTGTCGGGCGAAACTGCCCGACACATCCTCTTTTTAATCGTGCTGCGTCTTGAAACTGGACGCGGGCGGATCACACACATGTTTTGGTGGGGAATATGGACGCCGTACTTCTGCAATTCCTGAACGGATTGGACAAAGGCAGCGCCTACGCGCTGATCGCGCTTGGGCTGACGCTGATTTTTGGGACCTTGGGGGTCGTGAATTTTGCGCATGGGGCGCTTTTCATGATCGGTGCGTTTTGCACCGTGACCCTGAACAAGATTTTCTCCATCTCGAAAGTCGCCATCGATGAAAGCCAGAAGGATTTTCTGGGCAATCCTCTAGAGGTCAAAACGCCCTATCTTGAGGCGTGGTTCGGCGATCTTGGCACGACGATCATGCAGTGGTCGGTGCCCCTTGCGATTTTGCTGGCGATCCCTGTGATGCTCTTTGTGGGCTACGCCATGGAGCGCGGGCTGATTAAGCATTTCTACAAACGCCCCCACGCGGATCAGATCCTCGTGACCTTTGGTTTGGCGATTGTGTTGCAGGAAATCGTCAAAGCCTTTTATGGCGCGAACCCGATCCAGACCTATGCGCCGCCCAATCTCTCGGGCTCGCTTGATCTTGGGGTGATGCTTGGCTTTGATCCCAACGCTATCGTTTATCCCATTTGGCGGATGGTGTATTTTGTCTTCTCGCTCTTGGTGATCTCTGCGGTCTTCGCCTTTTTGCAGTTCACCACCTTCGGGATGGTTGTGCGCGCAGGCATGGCCGACCGTGAGACCGTGGGGCTGCTCGGCATCGACATCGACCGCCGCTTTACCATCATGTTCGGCATTGCCGCTGCGGTGGCGGGGCTGGCAGGCGTGATGTACGGGCCGATCAACGCGCCGAATTATCACATGGGCATGGATTTTCTGGTCCTTAGCTTTGTGGTGGTCGTGGTTGGCGGCATGGGCTCGCTACCGGGCGCTGTGCTGGCGGGCTTTCTGCTCGGCATCCTTGAGAGCTTTGCCTCGATGACCGAAGTGAAGGATTTCTTCGAGGCGATCTACCTGCCCTCGATCGATCAAATCATCATCTACCTAGTAGCAATTATCATTCTGCTGACCCGCCCCCGTGGCTTGATGGGTCGCAGAGGCGTGATGGAGGACTAAGCGCATGTTGGGACTAACAAAACAAGACGCGTGGCTGTTCTTCTTCGTCATCGTGATGACGCTGGCAGCCCCGATTATCCTGAACCCGTTTCCGGCGGACAGCACATTGGCGCAGTTCAACGCGGGCTATCCGGACCTGATGCAGCGCTTTTGCATCTTCGGGATTTTCGCCATCGGGTTTAACATCCTCTTCGGCCTCACCGGCTATCTCTCCTTCGGCCATGCGGCCTTTCTGGGGGTCGGTTCCTACGCAGGGGTCTGGATGTTCAAGCTCTTGAGCATGAATATCATTCCGGCGGTGCTTTTGAGCGTGCTGGTGGCGGCGATTTTCTCGGTGGTGATCGGCTTTATCTCGCTGCGCCGCTCGGGGATCTACTTTTCGATCCTCACGCTGGCCTTTGCGCAGATGAGCTTTGCGCTGGCCTATTCCGTGGTCACACCGCTGACCAATGGCGAGACCGGCTTGCAGGTTTACAACGACGATCCGCAGATCATCAAAGGCGATGGGCCGGATTTGACCAATCTGTTCGGCTTCCAGATGCGCGACACCTACACGGTGGTCATGGGGGGCTGGGAATTCCCGTTCAACTTTGGCTTTTATGTCTGCGCGGTGGTGATGCTGGTGGCGTTTTACGTGTCGATCCGCATCTTTCGCTCGCCCTTTGGCCTGATGCTGCGGGCGATCAAGACCAACCAGAACCGGCTGAACTACACCGGTCTGAACTCGCGGCCCTATACTCTGGCAGCCTTTGTGATCTCGGGGGCCTATGCGGGTCTTGCGGGGGGCATGATGGTGGCGATGGATCCGCTGGCGGGCGCTGAACGGATGCAATGGACCGCGTCGGGTGAGGTGGTTTTGATGACCATTTTGGGCGGCGCGGGCACGCTTTTGGGTCCGATCTTGGGCGCAGGTTCGATCAAATACTTCGAGAACATCTTCTCGAAGATCAACGACAACGTGCTGCATGGCTGGTTCAACTTTATGCCCGAGGGGATGGAGAACTTTATGGTCGCCATCGTGCATCCCTTCGTGGGCAAAGGCTGGCATTTGACGCTGGGTCTGTTGTTCATGGCGGTTGTGATCTTCTTGCCCGGTGGGCTGGTTGACGGGATGCAGCGGCTGTTTAACCGCAAGGGCCGCAAGGCAGATGCAGCGGATGTGGATGATGGATCATCCACGGTTCCAGCAGAATAGGGGGCGCAGTTATGGCCATTCTAGAAGTCCAGAATGTCAACAAGCGCTTTGGCGGCTTGAAGGCACTTAACGAAGTAAATCTAAACGTCGAAGAGGGTGGCGTTCATGCCATCATCGGCCCCAATGGGGCGGGTAAATCGACGCTGCTGAACTGTTTTGTCGGGCGGTTGATGCCCGACACCGGCTCGGTGATGTTCAACGGGCAGAGCCTTTTGGGGATCAAGCCGCATCAGATCAATCAAACTGGTGTCAGCCGCGTGTTTCAGACCCCCGAGATTTTCACCGATCTCACGGTGATGGAAAACATGATGATCCCCGCGCTGGGGCATCGTGACGGGGCCTTTGAGCTGAATTTCTGGAAGCCACTGCGCAAAGACGCAGAGGTGCGGGAAAAGGCCGAGGACGTGCTTGAGGATATCGGTTTGGCCGATAAGCGCAACATGATGGCCTCTTCGATGTCTCGCGGTGATAAGCGGCGGCTTGAGATGGCCATGTGTCTGGTCCAAGAGCCCAAGCTTTTGCTTTTGGATGAGCCGACCGCCGGTATGAGCCGCGCCGATACGAACAACACCATCGATCTGCTCAAGCATATCGGCGAGACGCGGAACATCACCAAGGTCATCATCGAGCACGACATGCATGTGGTCTTTTCGCTGGCGAATAAAATCTCGGTGCTGGCTCAAGGCACAGTGATCGCCGAGGACGCGCCGCAAAACATCAAGGGCAACCCGAAAGTGCAGGAAGCCTATCTGGGAGGGGCGCATTAATGTTGGATCAAGCGCAACAGGAAAACGCCAATCACGCAGCGGCATCGGGGTATTTCTCGGCCCGCGACGTGCATAGTTACTACGGCGAGAGCTACATCGTTCAGGGGATCAGTTTTGATATCCACGAGGGTGAAATTCTCGCGCTTTTGGGCCGCAACGGCGCGGGCAAGACCTCGCTTTTGCGCTCGATTGCGCGGGCCTCTGATCCCGAGCTGCGCGGGGGTGAGATTTGGCTTGATAACCAGCCGCTCCACCAGATGCGCGCCCATGAAGCCGCGGGGGCTGGGGTTGGTTTGGTCCAAGAGGACCGCTGCATCATCCAAGGTCTGACCGTCGAGGAAAACCTGAAACTGGCGCAGATCGCCCCGCCAATCGGCTGGCCGCTTGAGCGGATTTACGAGCTGTTCCCCCGCCTCAAAGAGCGCCGCGCGCAAGAGGGCACCACGCTCTCGGGCGGTGAGCAGCAGATGCTGGCAATCGGCAGGGCGCTGGCCCGCGATCTAAAGCTTTTGCTTTTGGATGAGCCTTACGAGGGTCTGGCCCCCGTGATTGTGCAAGAGATCGAAAAGACGCTGCATTATATCCGCGAGCAGGGCATGACCACGATCATCGTTGAGCAAAACGCGGTTGCCGCGCTGAAGCTGGCGGATCGGGCGGTGATCATGGACACCGGCCAAGTGGTCTTTGACGGGACCGCCAAAGAAGTGCTCGATAACGAAGCGCTGCGCCACGAATATCTGGCGATCTAAAATAAAAGAAAGACGGGGAATACGATATGAGTGACGCAACCTATCCGCCAAGCGCGGCCTTCGCGAGCCATGCCCATGCGGATGCCGCAACTTATGATGAAATGTACGCGGCCTCGGTGGCTGATCCTGACGCGTTTTGGGGCGAACACGGCAAGCGCATCGACTGGATCACGCCCTATACGAAAGTGAAGAACACGAAGTTCACCCACCCCGATGTCTCGATCAAATGGTTCGAGGATGGTGAGCTGAACGTCTGCGCCAATTGCGTGGACCGGCATGTGGCGACCCGCGGCGATCAAACCGCGATCATCTGGGAGCCGGACAACCCTGCCGAGCCTGCCCAGCACATCACCTACGCCCAGTTGCAGACCCATGTGGCCAAGCTGGCGAATGTCTACAAGACCCTTGGGGTCGGCAAAGGCGACCGTGTCGTGCTCTATATGCCGATGATCCCCGAGGCGGCTTACGCCATGCTTGCCTGTGCGCGGGTGGGGGCGATCCACTCGATTGTCTTTGGTGGGTTCTCACCCGATGCGCTGGCCAGCCGTGTCTCGGATAGCGGGGCCAAGCTTGTGGTCACCGCCGATGAGGCCCCGCGCGGTGGACGCAACACGCCGCTTAAGGCCAATGCCGACAAGGCGATGGAAAGCTGCGGCGATGTGCCGATGCTGGTTGTGGGCCGCACCGGTGGCGGGCCTGGCATGAAGGCAGGGCGCGATCATTCCTATGAGGCGCTGATGGCCGAGGCCTCTGCGGACTGCCCGCCCGAGGCAATGAATGCCGAAGACCCGCTCTTTGTGCTTTATACCTCTGGCTCGACGGGCAAGCCCAAGGGTGTCGTCCATAGCACCGGCGGCTATATCGTTTATGCGGCGCTGACCCATCAATATACCTTCGATTATCACGACGGCGACGTGTTTTGGTGCTCGGCGGATGTGGGTTGGGTCACGGGGCACAGCTATATCGTCTATGGCCCGCTCGCCAATGGCGCCACGACGGTGATGTTCGAAGGCGTGCCGACCTATCCCGATGCTGGCCGCTTCTGGGAGGTCTGCGACAAGCACAAGGTCACCCAGTTTTACACCGCTCCCACCGCCATCCGCGCGCTCATGGGCCAAGGCAACAGCTTTGTGGAAAAATACGATCTCTCGACC
>CAYLLD010000020.1:0-24591 GCA_964384315.1 uncultured Rhodobacterales bacterium
GCCACGGCAAGTTGGTGTAACGGATCAGATAGTCGAGATCGACCTTGCCCGCGCTCAAAAGCTCATGGACCAGCGCCAGAATGAACAGCCCGTCGGTGCCCGGCGTGATCCCGAGCCACTCATCGGCGATGGCGTTATACCCCGAGCGGATCGGGTTCACGCCGACAACGCGCGCGCCGCGCTCTTTGAGTTTGCCAAGACCGATCTTGATCGGGTTGCTGTCGTGATCCTCGGCGACGCCAAAAATCACGAAATACTTCGTGCGATCCCAGTCCGGCGCGCCGAATTCCCAAAATGCGCCGCCGATGGTGGTGATGCCCGCAACCGCCATGTTCACCGAGCAGAACCCGCCGTGGGCCGCGTAATTGGGCGTGCCGAACTGCTGCGCCCACCATGAGGTAAAGCTCTGGGACTGATCGCGGCCTGTGAAAAACGCCAGTTTGGAGGGATCACTGGCGCGAATTGGACTTAGCCAACCGGCGGCAATCTCATAGGCCTCATCCCAAGAAATCTCTTCGAAGGTGCCGGAGCCGCGCGGCCCAACCCGTTTCAACGGCGCTTTGAGACGCGCGGGGGAATAGTGCTGCATGATACCAGCAGAGCCCTTGGCGCAGAGCACACCGCGGTTAACCGGATGGTCGCGATTACCTTCTATGTATCTGATTTTGCGGCCATCTACCCCGTCGCGCAGGTGGACATTGATGCCGCAGCGGCAGGCACACATATAGCAGGTTGTCTGCCGGATTTCGTCGGAGACTTTCGGGTTCAGATCAATTTCATCGCGGGGCATGGCAGACCTTGGTCGTTGCCCCCGCAGCATTAGAAAAAGCTGCCGTCTTTGCAATCACTTAAATTCACACGTGCTTTATGTAACATCTGGGTCAAAACCTTGGTGAATACCCGTTGGGGCGGGTTGCAATCTTGGCTAGGGTCTGCATACCGACCTATGATAGGTGAGCCATCAATCGCAAAAGTCGGTGGAGCTATAGGGGGAGCCAATGAGAGCATTTTTACAAAAGCATGAAGTTTGGGTCTTCTTGTGCCTAATCGTCGTTGCGCAAACCATTTTTGTAATGCTGGTCGCCAATGAATTCGTTCCTGAGCGGAATTATCGCTTAGGCCGTTTCTACCTGCTTGCCGGGCTTCTATCTGTCATTTTGCTGCTCTCGCGCGGCATTAGCGGCATCCTAGAAGTTCTGCGGCCCCTGTTTAACTTCAACGTGCCTTGGTTTTGGTTTCCCTTGGCGCTTCTGTGGGCTCCGAGCCTCGCGCTGATCTATGTCATCGGTGAGGGCATTGTCACCGGGCAAGGGTTCTCTTTTAGCGAGTTGGATTGGAGCCGAATGAGCAAGTTGGGCGTGATTCGATCTGTTTTGATCGCCTCTTTTGTAGGTGAAATCGTTTGGGTGTCCTACGCGATCATGCGGTTGTCCAAACGCTATTCGGCGTTTCTCTCTAGCCAGATTGTTGGGATCTTTTGGTCGTTTTGGTGGTTGCCGATGGCAATTTTCAACGTCGGCATTGTGCAAAACGTTCCGATCTATGCTGTGTTCATCAGCATCATGGCCGTGGCCGCAAACTGTTGCTTCTTTTATAAGAATTCGGGATCGGCCCTTGTTGTCTTTATGATGCAGGCGATGTTCAATTCGTGCCTTTTGATTTTTCCGGTTATTCCAAATAATGGCGGCGTTATGGCTTACACCGCCTTTTCAATTCTTTATTGGGTAACGGCTTTATTGATGTTTAATCTGTTTGGTCCAAAACCTCTTTTCAAAAAGGTTGTTTCGCTTGAGGGCGATGCCAAGCAGTACGGGGTTCCAACGTAACGGCCAAGTTCGATGCGCATCTGCCGCGGTCTTTGGGGCCTGGTAGAACAGATTGCGTCGAGGTTTGGACAAAGACAAAACGAATTGTTATTCACCGCATGCGTGAATTTCATGGTTAATGGCTGAGTAAGGTAATTGATGAAACATGGGCCAAATAAATCTGAGTACCCAATGGCGATAGCGCCTGTGGGTCTTGAGCCTAGCGCTCTTGATGGGCCTGTTATTGATCTACGGGGCATCTTTAGCACGCTGTGGCGCGGCAAATGGATTATCGGCATTTGTGCCCTAATCATGCTTGCGATTTCATATGTATTCGTCTCGGGTTTTCAGCCGCAATACTGGGCGTCAAGCAAGGTTATGTTTGGTGAACAACGCTCATTTGGTCTGGACCTGCAAGGCGGGGCCTATCCTGAGACGGATTTTGACACTGAAGCTCTACAAAATGAGCTGGAAGTGCTGCGCTCCGCGAAGCTTGCAGAGCGAGTGGTTGATGCGCTTGAGCTAGATAAACACCCACATTTTAATCCAACGCTGCAAGTGCAACAGCCTTCGAACATCGCTTATTTCCTATCGATGCTGCCCTTCAACTTAGAGCGCTTCTTTATTCCAGAAGAGGGACCAGAGTTACCCCAAGCTGAACGTGAGAGGGCAGAGCGACAGTTTTTGATCCGTCGCATTCAGGATAATCTAAATCTAGCGCCAGTGCCGCGTTCGCGGGTGATTCAACTGTCGTTTGTTTCGACAGATGCTCAGCTTTCTGCTGATGTCGTAAACGCGGTGTCACGCCAGTACACCATTGCCCAGCTTGAGGCCAAACTTACAGAAGCCCGCGCGGCAACTGAGTGGGTCAGCGCGCAAGTTCTTGAATTGCGCGACCGTCTTACCGGATCTGAAAATGCCGTTGAAGATGCACGCGAACGTCTAGATGAAAGCTCTGGCCAGAGTGTGGATGTCACGCGCCAACAAATTCAGGGCGTTACGGCGCAGCTGACAACGGCGCGAAAAGAAGCGTCATCCTTGGGCGCCCAATTTGATCGAATTTTGGCGGCACAGGCCGAGGGGACAGATATTGGGTCTGTTCCTGAATTTCGGGCATCCCGAATTCTAGAGGGCTACCGCGAGGAAGAGAACGAGTTACTAGCGCAGAAGAAATCGCTATCGCGCAATCTAGCAGAAGGTCATCCGGCGCTGCTAAAACTCGATGCACAACTTAAGGAAGTGCAGTCTAAAAAAGCACGCGAGACCGAGGGCATCGTCGAATCTATCCAGATCGCGCTTGATGCGGCTCAAACAGAGCAATCAAACCTTGAGTTTGAATTAAACGACCTCCAGGACGTTTCGCAGCGTCAGTCTCGAGGGCTGCTTGAGTTGCGGCAATTGGAGCGAGAGGCGGAAGCAAACCGGCTGCTTTACGAGAACTTCTTGAACAAACAGCGCGAATTAGCGGCTACCAAAGAGTTGGATGGACCCAGCATTCGTGTCCTCTCTGATGCATTTAAGCCGATTTTGCCTGCTGGGCAGCGCGAAAAGCTGATCATGGCTGTAGCGGCCCTTTTGGGGGCAATGTTAGGTGCAGCAATCGTCTTGTTGCTCGATTTCCTCAACAACACCTTCCGTGCAGCAGCGCAGTTAGAGGCTCAAATAAAACTGCCTGTCCTAGGTACGATACCGGCAGCCGGCGCAAGAATTCCAACGGCGGAGGTTATGCGACGATTCTTAAAACGGCAGAATTCATCGCTAGCCGAGGCAGTGCGAAATCTTCGTACGAGCGTCTTGTTCTCGAACGTGGACACCCCGCCGAAAGTGGTGATGGTAACTTCCTCCACGCCTCGTGAAGGCAAGTCAACGACATCGCTGCTAATGGCTATGACCAGCGCGCAGATGGGCAAGAAGACAATTTTGGTAGATTGCGATCTGCGACGTCCTGCATTGGCGGATGTATTCGAAAAGCGACGTGATGAAGAGCCCGGGTTCTTTTCCATAATTCAAGGCACGGCTGTGTTAGAGGATGCGGTTTATACCGATCCAGCAACCGGACTTGATGTGCTAATGAACAAAGACAGCGAGCGACCCGAGAAGATTAATGCCGCTGATATTTTGGCATCGAACCGTTTCAAGGATTTGGTGAAAGTTCTGTCCCGCGAGTACGACATGGTCATTCTCGATACGCCGCCAGCATTGGTGGTAACCGACGCACGTGTAATTAGCTCGCTCGTGGACGCTGTGATTTATGTTGTTAGATGGGACAAAACCCCACGCGGGGCCGTGACTGACGGAATTAATGAGCTTAGCACTGTAGATGCGCCAGTTATCGGTACGGTTTTGAGCATGATCAACGAGGCGAAAGCGGCAAAGTATGTTTATGAGGGGCAAAACTATTACCCTGGGCAGCACCGTGAGTACTATATCGACTAAGCTCTGACCGTGTTTGTTATCAGAGTGGTTTCCAATCTAAATTGACGATTCTCTAAGCGCGCTGGGTACACCGTTCGCTGGCTCAGTAAATTGTAAACCTGACCGGGCCAAATTCGTTTGCAACTCGAATTGTAAACGAAAGTTAAAGCGATTGGCCCAGTTTGCTGAACGGAGCCTGAGCAATTTGCTCGATGGTGCCGTAGATCCCGAAAACGATGCCATCGCACTGCGGCGCATCAATGGCACCGTGGTGACCACGTGGCCCCATTATGTAAATTTCAATGTTGGTAGGGCTGAAGTTTCGCAAAACGGTTCAGTCATATTTGACGATTTGGGGAACAGTGCAGCTCTTCCTGACAATGGCGAGAGGCAGCCAACCGGTAGCTTCACCTTCACCCTATGGGACGGCGATATAGAGAGCCAAGTTTACTCCTGTAACATTACTTTGGTTGCTCCCGCAAAATGGAGTTCAACCGTACTCCGTTTCGACGCAACCGCGACAAAGTTGGATTTTGAATAATGGCAAAGCAATCACTGAATTTTGGCACCAACGCAAACGATGGCACCGGCGACGCACTGCGCACCGGCGGATTTAAGATTCAATCCAACTTTGATGAGCTCTACGCCTCAGGTAGTTTCGTCAAGCCTGCCGATATGAATGTTGCCAATGTGAACTCGGCAATTACAACTGCTCAATCTACCGGAGCCACTCTAACACTGCCGCCGGGGGACTATCCGCTAAACGGGGATCTCGTAACATGGAATGGAGTGGGAACGGTCGGGCCGTCTCAAGGTTTCACATTGACGGGCGCGGGCAAGCTTCACAATTATGCCGCCCAATTTGGTGGTTCAGCCATGGGCACGGTCCTGCGTCTCTCAAATGGCTCGCAGATAGATACTAACGGCGCGCGATCTTTGGTTCTTGAAGACTTGGCCATTTTTGGCAGCCACGACGATGCCCTTTTGGATGGTGAAAATGCGTTTGAAAATGGCGGCGGCTTAAGAAGCGTTTACATTGCCAACCAAAGTACCGCTCCAGGAGCCACTGTTGTTCGTACCGGTGCAATGTTCACGTCGCGCACTCACCATGCGGACATTGTTGGGCGCATCGACTATCGCAATCGCTACAATAGTTCGATTGAGACGCCAAATCTCTACAATACGGTTGGCTTCAAGTTTGACGGTACAGGAAAGGGTGCCGGCGGCATCCCTGTGGGTTGGAATTTGCACGGTCATGAAACGGCCGTAAAACTAGGCCTAACGCGAACAGATTTTAATGCCCTTTCGCCCAATCAAAGGCCAAGAATTGCAAATTGGGCTCTTAGAGAGAGCCAGGCATCGTACTGTAACAAGGGTGTGTTTTGTGGTGCCGGTTGCCTTTCAATGGTGATTATTGACCAGCATTGGGAGTTTATCGGAGACTATGCGGCCAAAATTGCTCACGGTGCAGGCACTTTGGTTGTTCACGGTGGGCAGTCCAGTGGGTTGCCGCGCGGAAATGGCCAGCATCTGCGGGATGGACAGTTTATTGCAGGTGATGCGAACGCCGCTGACTCCGAGTTTGGACACCTGATTATGGAACAACACAATCTTGCGTTCGTCGGACAAGCTGGTGTCTTGGTCTATGGTCACGGCACAGGAGAAGTCGTGCTAAAAGAGTGTTGGGGCAACGCAAATGGCGGTGTGTTCGTGGCGGTCGATCCAACGGGAGGGACGCCGCAAATTTGGATTAATGGGTTCCTTGGGCCTGCCGAAGAGGGGCTCGCAGAGTTCTCCGCAGGACGCTTTATCCGAGATGTCACGCCCAAGACGGACTATACGCGTCATACTTTCAATTCTGATGCACGCTGGCGGGCAAGGATTGAAAATGCCGGGATTTATGGTGAGGGTATTGTTCTCAACGGCAACTTGAACTTGAACGAGCAAAAATATGCGCCGGTAAATTGCACGGTATCAAGTTCGCGCACTGTGACGCTAGGGGATGCAACGCCGATTGGCTGGTCAACAACGTTAAACCGGACCGCCGGGGCAATTTCCCTGGTTGTGCCAAATGGTACAGCGCTGTTTCATGGCGGTAGTCAACATACTGCCGCAGGTGGATCAACCACGCTTAATCTTAATACTTCGGGCACCTATCAGTTAACCCGATTGGATAAAGGTATTTGGAGCTGTGAAGGCGTGGCGATTTAGGCCGGGCACCTTAGACTTGCGTGTAGCCAAGCCGGTTCATCGTGTCGTCAAAAACGGGGCGAAGGACCGGGTCAATTTCCAACGGTGGTTTGGCCCGAGGTGGACTTAGCTCGCCGCGCGCGTAATCAATCACAATTTGGTCGTGATCCAAGTCACAGTAATCGAAAAGCTGAACCATTGTTGCTTCTGGGTCTGCGACTAAGTCCTCATACCGCAATAGTAAAATCGCGTCTGGCGCAGTTTCCAAAACGCGCAAGCCTTCACGCATCGTTGCTACCCACTCAAGTGCTGCCATGTCGACATGACGCGTCATATTGTCGATATGCGGCCTTAGTTTCGCAAGTTCTGGATCTTTGTCGATAACCTCGGAAAGCAGGAGCCGCCATTTGCGATTATCACGACCCCACCAATCCTGTGTTTCTTCCTCAGACGAAGTGGCAAGCCGTTCCGACCAATGCTCAATCGACTGGCAGGTATCAACACCGCTTCGAACGAGAAAAATCATTCGATTGTCCGGGAAAATCTCATCAACCAGTTTTTGCCGAAAAATCATTTCTGGATACTTGTCGACAACTCTTCGAACAAAGGCGAACCGCATATAGCCCGCGTATAGTTTGTGGGCCCGCTTGGATTTGGCGGCAGAAGCGTCGCTATCGTCCATACAGTAGCGGCCATCTTTGTCGTCATAGCTGCCAATGATATCATCGTCGCCCAATGCAGATTGCCAAAGCGCTTTAGGCTCGTTCAGGTATCCAACATGTTTGTGAAGCGCAAAAATTTTACCCAAGATTGTCGTGCCGCTACGGCCAACACCTAGAATAAAGATTGGTTTCTCGACCCGAGCCATCTTTGGCAGGGCCTTCAAAAGGCTGAACCAAGGAAACACCAGCGAGTTGATCCAACGGCCACGCGTCGTAAGCGGTCGTCCCTCGAACATGAAGTAACTAACGAGACGGGTGTATAGCTTGAAAGGCCGTGCCTTTACAAACTTACCATCAACTTGAGCAACCATAAGAGCAGATCTATAAAGTTTGGCAGCCGCAGCGAGACGGCTACAGCACGGGTTTACTTTGAGCCGAAGCCCGTCGCCATCACGCCAACGGTCTTGACCATGATTTGAACGTCCTGCACCAAGGACAGGTCCCGTATGTACGCCTGATCCCACAAAACTTTCTTAACGGTATCATCTTCGCCTTCAGCGTAGCCCATCGATACTTGTGCAAGACCTGTGATGCCCGGACGTACGTTGAACCGTGCGGAATATCCCGGAATTGTCGTAGAAAAATGCTCAGCGTGGTTCATGGCATCTGGGCGAGGGCCCACAATGCTCATCTGACCCATCAGCACATTCCAAAAGTTTGGCAGCTCATCAATGCGGCTATGACGTAGGTAATGGCCCAATGGTGTGATCCGGTCGGTCTCAACACCTGCAGTCGGGTCACGAGCTTCGACGTTAGACGGCACCATGGTGCGGAATTTAACCATTGGAAAGGCGCGGCCATTAAGACCAGCACGTTTTTGAATAAAGAGCAGCGGCCCTTTGTTCATAAATAGGTTGAGAATCAAGAGGATAAGGCCGATCATGGCGACCACAGGCAAAACCATCAAAGCGATGAGCTTGTCAGCCAAACTCTTAACAAACGGATAGATCGCCGCCGAGGAGTCGTCCTCAGTTAACGAAGCTTTACGAAATTCACTATCGTTGCGAGTTCCGGAATTTTCCGCACCCGACATATTTTGCATACGCATTGATTTACGCCCCCAATATCCGGATACAAACCGGTTTACTCGAATCTTGATACAAACAACTTAAAATTCGATACGCCTTTGAGACGATTTTTGCAACTGTAAAGGCATTCGTAAACCTCTTCCTTTCTTTTATGTGGCACATCTTCGACACTCTCCCTTAATGGTCGGAAAGCGAGTGTTTTTTACGTATGGTTTTTCAGCTAATATTCGGAAATCGCAAAGAAATTCCGCTTTTTTCTTGTGATACACCTAATGTAGATCCTCGTGACCGTATCTACGCGATTGGGGATATTCAGTCGCGGCGTGACCTGCTCGATACCATGATCGCTCAGGTCTTGACCGATGTTGCACAAACATCTGATGAGCGTCAGGTTCACCTTGTTTTTCTTGGGAATTATATCGATTACGGCGATGAGACTAAGGCAGCAATTGATGCTTTGATCGCTTTATCAACTGCGCCGCAGTTCTCTAGCATCACATTTTTGCGTGGCAGTCGTGAGGCAGCGCTTTTGCGGTTTATAAACAATCCAAACCAGCATCCCGAATGGCTTCGGCAAGGGGGGCTAAAGACCTGCGTTAGTTATGGCGTGGTGCCGCCTATGTCGATTTCAGACGTCGGGACATTGAAAAGCGTACGCGCGGACTTGCAAGATGCAATGGGTCGTCATCTTGATTTCATCCGCAACACAGCCTTGCATTTCCGTTCTGGTAGCGCCGTGTTTGTCCATGCTGGAATTGATCCGAATGCCCCAATCGAGGAACAGCCCGAGGCCGTACTACTGGGCGGCAATGAGAGTTTTCTCGAAAATGGCGGAATTGAAGGGCTGCGCGTCATTCATGGGCATTTCCCCGGACGCACACCGGTGGTGACCGCTGGCAGAGTGTGCCTTGATACCGATGCCTACCAGAGCGGGACGCTTTCTGCGATCCGACTGGATCAAAATCAGCGCCTGTTCACCGCTAAAGGGCAATCAGCGCCACCGATCGATGCGAGTTTCATTTTAGATTGAGCAAAATGTCTCGGCTGAAATCGGGGCGCATCAGATATTTATATTTTATAGATCGCGTTCAGTTCACGACCAATTTCGGTTGCAACTGGCGCGCTGAGCATCGTTACATGATCGCAGCGTTTGTCGATCACCTTAAGCTGTCCCGTTGTCATATCTTGCCAGCCTAATTTTGGGCCGGCTGCAAGAAAGGCAAGGCTTGCCAAAGATGCGCGATAGACGAAAATATCATAATCAACAACGGGTGCTTTGTATTCGCTCATGGCTTTGATGGTCAGAAGAACCATCCGCTGTGAGGTGCTATGCTCATCAATCGCTTCGCCGTCTTCAAATTTCTTAATCGCCTCGCGCCCGATTTTACGGTTTGCCCGCGCAGCCAAGTATCGTTTGACCCAGCTCATGGCAAAAGACGGTGACCATTTGCGCGCAAGTAGCAATTTTTCGAAAAAGCCTGGATCGCTCGCAATGTAATGCGCGGGCAAGCAATCGAGGAAGACGAGGGGGGCAAAATCTTCGCCCGCTTCACGCAGTTTGCGGCCCATCTCAATCGAAATCACCCCTCCGGCCGAGTAACCGACGAAACGGTAAGGGCCATTTGGTTGAATTTCGCGGATCGCACTTAGGTAGTGATCCGCCATTTCCTCAACCGATGTCGCGGCATCGCTTTTGCCATCGGCGCCTTTTGCAACCAGACTGTAAACACCAACCGAAGGGTCAAGACCGTCAGCAATCTCGGCAACACCTTGCGGCTGACCGCCACCACCTGGAATCAAAAACACCGGTGCGACACCGGGCTGACCTTCGCGACAAACCAAAACAGACGAAGTTGTATTTTGCATTTTCGTACACAAGAGTTTGTTGCCCCCAACGAACCCCATCTTTCTTTTTTCCCCATCAGCCATCCGCTTAGAGCACTAAAGCGAAAAATTCTAGATAAAATGGCAAGGCACAGCCTGCGTTTACCTTGATTTTTTCTAAGCGCGGCCCGTTGCAGTAGGCAGACCGCCTTCTGTGACGATGCTATAGTTGTGATTTGGTGAAATCGGTTTCAGCTATGGTGCCACTTAGCGGCGCACATCATTGGCAAACTGCCAAAGGGCGCGCACGAAAAAATAGGCAAGGATCACGCCAATGACGTTGCCTGCCAAATCCTCAAGGCTAAAGAGCCGGTTCTTTGAAACGACTTGACCGACTTCGAAAATTACCGCCGATACAAGCATGAAAATCACAGGCACTTTTGGGGCTGTGCGCCATGCCAAAAACACCACCGTGCTTAAAACGAACAATGTGGCCATGCGTACCAGCATCGGGACCAAGGGGGCGCTGGGTGCGCCTGGCGAATAGTTCACTGTGGCTGGCGCAAGGCTGAGCCAAGCGACGATTGCAAATAGGCAAACGGCAGATATCTTCAGCAAACTGTTCATGGCCCCCCCGAATAATGCGAAATCAACGAACATGACGTTGACTTGAAGCCTTACACCAAACTAGCGCGCGATTTAGAAGCGGAATTTTGGCAAGGGCGGCATATTTTCTCTGCCAAGCCTGTCCGTCGTCTAGTTTAAGACGTGTACCTGAAGCGCAAACGCCGTCGTGGTGCGCGCCTTGCATTTTGTTGCACCTGAGACATCGATTGTTCCCACCGCGACATCTGGATCAAGGCGTAGAAGACCAAGGCATAAAAGAACACGTGGTTGTAGTTGTGATACAAAACGACCTTCATCAGCGCAAAGGACAGGGTGATCACCATCACGAGGTAGCCCAAGGGCTGCAATCCGGCCTCCGGACGGTCAAAGGCAAAGCGCATTCCCGAACGAAAAATGTGAACCATCATGTACCAAAACGCCAAAAGCGAGATGAAGCCGCCCCGCAGCAGCACGCCTAGATGGTGATTGTCCCCATTGGGCAGACCGCGGTCGAGATCGTAAAACGGATGTCGGTAAATACCAAAGCCAATGAAGGGCGAATCGAGCATCACGTTGAGCACCGCCCCATATTGCAAGAACCGCGAGATCAGCGATCGTTCGTGACGGTCGATTAGGTAGTAAAACTGCACCTCCTCAACGATCATCGCATTGTAGGTGATGGCCGAAACGGCAAAGACCAAAACCCCGATCACGATCGACATAAAGACGAACTTTTGCGAGATGGCGCGGACCCGAAAATAGGCGACGAGCAACAGCACGAGTGAGATCAAAAACACGCCCTGCGCGCCGCGTGACCCTGTGCTGAATAGACAGAACCAACCCAAGCCCACCAACGCCGCAAAAACCGGCAGCGAGATATATTTGCGGAAAAAGAGGTAGAAAAAAGCGAGGTTGGCATAGAGCATATACTCGGCCATGGTGAGCGGTCCGCCCAAGAAGGCGGCGACGCGAAAGCGCCCATCACGGATAAAAAGCTGCCCATCAAGGTTGTTGCGCTGGGCAAGGATTTTGATCGTTTGATTGCCGCCCATCAGGTGGTTGATCAGATATTGCTGCACCTGCAACTCGTACAGAGTGATGAAAAACGTGATGATCACCGGCACAACAAAGCCAAAGACGATCAGTGTCCGGTCGCCTTTGGGCATGCTGGATGCCGCAAATGCCGCCAATAGCGCGACCGCAAGCACCATCACCTCTTCAAACACGCTCATGACGAAAAAAGCGCTGCCGCTGAAAATTAGCGAGCTGGCGATATAGCAGCCGTAGATGATCCCAAGACATGCCAAAACAGGGGCAAGTAAATGGGGGACACGGGTTTGAAAAACGCCAACTTTTTTCTGCGCAATCAATGCGATCAGCATTGCCGCGAGGGATAAAAGGATCATGCGGCGGCACGACAGAGCGAACCCATCGCCGACGCCGAACCCTAGAGCGCGCGGGGTGAAGGCGAAAAACATGAAAATCCAGAAAATGCCTGCCACAGGTGACAAAAAGAACCGCATCGTTGCGGATCCCCATATCCCAAGTGACAAAAGCGAGATTAGCATGTGTTAACTGTATCCTTCAGGGTTATGCGACTGAAACGTCCAAGCCGAGGCGCACATCTCGCGCACGTCAAGCTGCGCCTGCCAGCCCAATTTATCGTTGGCAAGGCTGGGATCCGCATAAAACGAGGCGATATCGCCCGCGCGACGGGCCTCAATGTTGTGGGGGATCGGGCGCTGCAGCACCTCTTCGAACACCGCGATCAGTTCTTTAACGGTGACGCCATTCCCGGTGCCGACGTTGAAAACCTGCGGACCGCTGCCAACCACATTCAGCGCGGCAACATGGGCGCGGGCCAGATCGACCACATGCACATAGTCACGCTCGCCCGTGCCGTCGCGAGTGTCGTAATCATCGCCAAAGACCGCCAGCGCCTCGCGCCGCCCGATGGCGACCTGCGTGATGTAAGGAACCAGATTGTTAGGAATGCCCTTGGGGTCCTCGCCAATCAGGCCAGAGGAATGGGCACCAATAGGGTTGAAATACCGCAGAATCACCGCCTGTGCCGCCGCATTGGGCACCGTCCAATCGCCCAAAATTTCCTCAATGAACCGTTTTGTCCGGCCATAGGGGCTCATGGGCGCGCAGGGATGCTTTTCATCATAGGGCAGATATTCGGGCACCCCATAAACAGTAGCAGAGGAGGAGAACACGATCTTGCGGCACCCGTGTTTATCCATCGCCTTTAGCAGCATCAAAGTGCCCGAGATATTCGCATCGTAATACTCAACCGGCTGCTCGGTCGATTCGCCCACAGCCTTAAGTCCGGCAAAATGGATCACCGCCTCTGGTTTAAAATCCGCAAAGGCCGCATCCAGCGCGTCAAAATCGCGGATATCGGCGGTCACATGGGCGACGTTCTTGCCGGTGATCTCTGCGCAACGCTCTAGCGCCACAGGCGAACTGTTCAAAAAGCTATCTACCACCAAAACCTCATGATTGGCCGCCACAAGCTCAACCACCGTATGAGATCCGATATATCCGGCGCCACCGGTCACAAGTACCCGCATGTTTTTCCCCAAGTTCCACAATTCCGCGCCGTATAACGCAGGTGCAGCATGATTGTCTGTTCGTTATTTACCCAAGGGCTAAATTTTTGGTGAAGTGTGGCGCGTGGAATCCCCATAAAACCTAAACCAAATATGACGATTGGGCGGTTTGCGCCTCCAAATTGGCGGGAAATTGCCAACGCCGTCACCATACGCAATCGTGTCGTAAATCTTGGTAATTTTCTAGGTAAGACCCGACTCAGGCAAGCGGCGCTAAGATCGCTTAGTTTTATCGAATATAGTAATGACCAAATGACAGTGAGACCTCTCTTAGAGTGCTCCTAAATGGCAACCTTTCAAGTTGACTTTCGCCGCCTAGGCGCGAGACTGGCGTGACAATAAGAGACGAAAATATGCAACACCACGATCACGCCAACCACATGGCCCACGGCACGGCCTTGCTGGACCTACTTCCTGAAAACGAAGCGACGCATGTTGCAGTCAATAACGGGTATTGGTTCAATCCTAAAACTTGGGCCGATGGCCGCATCCCCGATGAGGGCGCCAAGGTTTTCATCCCCGAGGGGCGCGAGGTGCTTTACGCTGGCCGCTCTGAAGTGGCGCTGGATGTGGTGCGCGTTGATGGCACGCTGAATTTCTCGACCGCGCATAGCGCCAAGATGGTCGTGGACACGATGATCACCGGCTTTAACTCAAAACTGTCGATTGGCTCTGAGAGCGATCCGATTGCGGATGGCAAAACCGTTGAGATCATCATTGCTGATAATGGGGCGATTGATCGCTCTTGGGATCCTGATCAGATTAGCCGTGGTATTGTTGCGCTGGGCGAGGTCGAGATGCACGGCGCGGCCAAGACCGTTCACACGAAGGTCGCCGATGCGCCCATGACCGGCGACAAAGTGATCACGCTCTCCGAGACGCCGCAGAACTGGAAAGTTGGCGATAAGATCGTCATCGCCGGTACCAACCACGTTGATTTTCAGGCCGATGGCTCGCGCCCGTCCGAGGACGAAGTGCGGATCATCACCGCGATCAATGGCAAGGACATCACGCTGGATCAGGCGCTGGCCTTTGACCATGACGCGCCAGACAGCGCTTTGGCGACATCGGTTGCCAATTACTCGCGCAATATCGTGATCTCGTCGGAAAATGGCGACACGCTTGCGGCGAATGAGCGTGGTCACACCATGTTCATGCACAACACCGATGTGGATGTGCGCTACGTTGAGTTTGACGAGCTGGGCCGCACCGACAAATCCGAGCGTCTCGACGATTTTGCGCTAAAAGAAGTGCATCGCTCTGGCCCCTCGGAAACCATCGATTTTGGCCGGGTAGATCTCAACAACGACGGTGTCGATGACGCTGGCGCGATGAATAACATCCGAGGCCGCTATGCGGTCCACTTCCACGAAGCGGGCGATGCCGGAACCGGCGATGGCGGCTACATGGAAGGCAACGCGGTCTGGGGGTCGCCAGGCTGGGGCTATGTAAACCACTCAAGCCATGCGGATTTCATCAACAACGCGGCCTTTGACGTGTTCGGCGCGGCCTTTGTCGGGGAAACCGGCGATGAAACCGGCCTGATGAAGGGCAATATCTCGATTTACAACGAGGGCACCTCGGATCAATTCGCGGCGCAAACCACCAGCCGCGCGGCCTTCCACGGCACGCTCAACCAAGACATGGGCTATGCGGGTTTCGGGTTTTGGTTCAACGGCCGCCAGATCGAGCTTGAAGACAACGTTGCCACTGGTGCGGGCGAGGCTGGCTATGGCTGGACCCCGCGCGGTGTGGATCAGATCGACACCAAAGCCAGCGCTCTGCCAAATGAGCTGATGGCGCGCGGTCACAGCACGATCAACCACCCGGATGACGGCGTGATCACGGTATTTGACAACAACGAGGCGATTGCCTCGTGGAAGGGCGTGCTGATCGACGGTTTGGGCGCGACCAAGAACCACAACGGCTTTAACATGCTCACGGATTTCACCGGCTGGGGCATCGAAAAGTCCGGCCTCGAGATTTCCTATAGCTCGAAATACATCATCGACGGGTTTGACCTTTATTCCGACGAAACCGGCCACGATAGCTTTGGCACTGGCATCCGGATCGCGCTGGCGACCGAGCAAGTGACCGTGATCAACAGCGATATTCACGACTTCCGCCGGGGCGTGGTGAACATCAACAAAACCAACTCGTCGAAGGGTGATGAGTTTATCCCCGACCGGGATATCAATCTGATCAATGTTGATATCGAAAGCGGTCTTGGGGCGGATATCGAAACCACCTCGAAACGCTCTGAACTGACCCATGTCTACGACAATGTCACCGAGCTGCCGAACAATTATCTGAACCTAAGCTTTGACGACGCGAGCCTGCGATTCACCAAGGACATGTCCGAGATTATGGATATGTTCCCAAGCTTTGAGACCTCGATCCAGAAGTTCAAAAAGCAAGAAGGCTTGATGGTCACTGGCCAAAAGTCGGACACGCTGGGCGTCACGGATTATCCCTTCGGCAACGAAATGGCCCGCTTCGACCGCACCGGGGTGAATGAAATTCTCTCGCGCGACGGCTATCAAACCCTCAAGGACGGCACCAAGGTCGTGGTTCTTGGCGAAATGATCACCGACCGGGTCACTGGCGAGACCCGCGACAAGTATTTTGTCACCGAGCTGCCGGATTGGTGGAAATTCGATGGCAAAGAAATCGATAGCGGCGCTTACACCCATTATGCTGGTGTTTATCGCCCCGCTTTCATTGAGGCCTCGAATATCCCAGAGTTCTCTAGCACAAGATACGAAGATATCGTGGCGCAAAAGCAGGCGGCTGATGACGCACCCAACATGGCGCATCACAATCACCACGATATGTCCGAGACCATGCCGATGGCCGAGACCGCAGCTGAAACGCTGACCGAACATGCAAATCACGTGGCTGGGCCTGTCGATATGACGGGTCCAATGCAGGACATGAACCACGACATGTCCGAAATGGACGCCCCCGAGATGACCATGCCGGCGCAGTCTGAAACGCCCGAAGAGACGATGACCCACGATGGGCACGAAGGCGGTCACGAAGGCGGGCACGAGAGCATGACACCTGCCGAAGAAACGGCACCAAGCATGTCGATGCCCCAAGAAACCGCGCCTACAGAGACAACACCTGCAGAAACCACGCACCAAGAACACGAGATGGCCCCCGAGCCAAGCTCGTCACATCTGGGCCACGGCGGCCGCACTCTGGACGGCTATATCGCTGGGCAAGATGTCACCGTTGATCAAAACGCGAACCGGATTTCGATCGATCTTGATGGCGATGGCCAATTTGACGAATTTATCGTCTACGACAACAACGGCCCGCAGGTGGGCCTGCTGCTGCGACACAACCAAAACTCGACAAATCTCGACATGGTTCGCGCGGCGGTCTCGTTTAACGAGTTGAACCGTCTTGCGGGCGATCAAATCAACGGCATCGTTGACGAAGACTTCATAACCGGCGCTGAAAACCTTGTTTTCAACGTCTCTGTCCAACCGTCTTCGGGCGCGTCCTACGCCAATGTTGTGGGGGTCTACCAATACGACGGTGCGGGCGCGATTTCCGATATTCGGATCGTGACCACAGATGCGCGCGGCGGCAGCGGCGATCTTGAGGTCACCATTGATGCAGGTGCCAAATTGGGCCTCTTCCTGATCCAAAATGGTGGCAACATCGTGCCTGACGATGTTTTGGCAAGCGGTGATCTTGGGATTTCAACCGACGGCGGCATGGCGCAGCTGACCAATAATGGTGCAACCGTGCCCGGCGCGGTCCTGTTCGTATCCCATGACGCCACGCTCAACCCTGATGAATTGCAGCACGTCGCCTCCGGCGCTGATCCTAGCCATAGTGGCGGTATGCTCGTCGGCTTCGAAGACCAGTTGCGCACTGGTCGTTCGGACGATGATTTCCAAGATGTTGTGGTTTTGATCGAAACCGAGGTGAGCGGCAGCGCTGGCCCATCGGTTCAGGCGGCAACAGCACCATCGCTCGATCCGCTGCAAGATATTCTCTACGTGAGCCAAGGCGATGCGGCGGATAATGAAATCTTTGGCGCGTTTTCGGCTCTGGCTTCAGACGACGTAGCCCTTGTCTATGCCCCAGCTGAAGAGGTGGCACCTCTTGCTGCGGAACTTAGCGGTGACATCGATGCCGTCGTTGGTCAAGCCACGGATAGTGATTTCGACGGGGCTGCGCTGCTCAGCAAATTTGCGGGTTCACAGCTGTTTTCGACCGGATGGGCCCAAGACTTGGAATTGAGCAGTGTGAATTTGCCCATTGGTGACGCCAATTTGGTGGGACTGGCGACAACTTCGTTTGAAACCGCTTGGATTGACATGAGCGGCGACGATACGGCCACAACCGACGTACCGGTCTCGGCCGACGATGAACCTGACACCGCTGGTGTTTATCCAGTGGCCAGTGCGATTGCCACGGCGCTTTTCGAAGATCTGGAAGAGCCGGTTCTGATCGATGGCGTGGATGCGAATGACATCTTTGACATTCACAATGCCGTCAGCGACGCCCTGACAAACATCGCCTGATCAAAAAAACCGGACGCGGTTGCTTTAGCCGCGTCCCATTCGACGTTTCAGCGTATCCCAAAGGTTTTTGGTGCGCATCAGGTTGAGCGCAATCGAAATCGGCGCTTTGAATGCCAGTAAGAAAAAGCTGATGATCAAACCCGGCTGCCATTTCGAAATACCAGACATCTCATATCCAAATGCCTTCATGGGCCGCGCGGCGATCATCTCGCACAAAGCCACCTCGGCCTTGTTGATCCCGCCACGGGTCCAGCTGCCCGCCTGATTTGCGCTGATCCCCTTTTCATTCGCCCGGTCAGCACCGGTCGAAGAACCAACCTGCGGCACCTCAATCATCTCTGGCTCATAAGTCAGGCCAACATGCGCGCAAATTTCTTGGGTGCGCGCCGCCGGGTCTGCAACCAAATCCTCAAACTTAAGCGTAAGCACCCGCGGCTCATCGCGAAGCGCCAGCCCCGCATTCACCGCCGAGGCCCAAAGTTTGGAAATCACCGCCGGATGGTAATTTGACCATGCCCGCAAAGCTTCGCGGCGCGGAATGTTCGAGGCACCCAGCTTGCGGCGCTTCCATTTATTCTTTTGCGACAGCAGCACATCGCGCGGATCGCGCACAAGATTGACCACGCGCGCCTGCGGGAAGGCCGCCAAAATTTCACGGGTGAAAAACAAATAGCGCGGCGTCTGCTCACAAGGCACGGTCTTGCCATTCAGACGCGTTTCCGCCTCAAGATAGGTCTGATAAAGCGCAACGGGATCCCGTGTTCCGGCCTCGTCGATCAGAGCGCGGGCATCTTTGTCGTATTTTCCGGGGGTCACGGCCTCAAAAAAACCGTCCCGCTCAGAGGTGATCAAACGTTCAAGCAATGCAATGGCGCGATCCTCGTCCCAATCGGGGCGTTCGGCCACATCCTGGGCACTCGCCATCTGCTCGAAAAAATGAATTTCACCAAATGTAAAAACATCCGTGTGCTTTCCCAAAACACGGCCCAACATCGTCGTGCCGCTACGGCTGTTTCCAACTACAAAAATCATGTTCTCTAGGCAATCCGGCTCGTTTTCAGGGGTTTCGCTTGCTTTAAGTCAGCCACCTACGGGTGAAAAGTTTTTTTAACGTGATTGCAGTTAATTGCTGCGTAGCTGTTGCGGCATGTTAAACCCACAATGACTATATCTCTTAAGGCATGACGCGTGAACGAACGTTCTGACGACAAAGTTTCATTTCAAAAGCTATTCTCTGGGTCCGCGGTTGTTATCGTGATCAAGGTTCTTGGGTTGGCATCCGGTTTTGGTATTTATTTCCTGCTTGCGCGGTTAATGGATGCGACAGAATTCGGAGTATACACCCAAGTTCTTTCGATCGGGGTAATTGGGGGCATCCTTGCGCGTTTAGGTCTGGATGCAATTATCATTCGGATCATGGTTGAGGCACGAACGAACGGTCAATCTGCGCTTGCGCGTGGGATGGTGCGATGGTCGACGGCCTTCACGGTGTTTTTGTGTTTCCCACTGGCGGTCGCGATCTACTATTACGCCCAATTGGAGGGGCAGCCTGAGATTATGCTGGCCATTCCAATCATGGTTGGCGTGGCGCTGACCAATGTGGCGACCAGTATTTTGCGTGGCGTTGATATTGGGCCTTGGACGTCTTGGCCTGAGTTCATGGGGCGCCCCTTTTTCACGCTCGTGGCTGTTGCGATCGCTGGCTATCTTCTTGCCATTCAGGTCAACGCGCATTTTGCCCTGAGCATTCAGGCCGTCGTCGCCATGGCGCTCTCGGTTCTCATTTTGGCGCAGGTCTTGTGTTCCTTGCCACCGGATGTTGCGGGGGCCAAGCCTGAGTATGCATTGCTCAAATGGCTGATGATTGCGCTGCCGGTTTTGTGGAATAATGTAATTTTGCTCTGTGAACCTCAGCTTGTGGTCGTTCTGGCCAGCTGGATATTAAGCGACGCCGAGGTTGGCCGTATCGCTTTGGTGGCCCGCTTGGCGGCCTTGGCGGCCATTGCAGAGGTCGGCGTGAATTTCTTGATGCCACCAATTCTAACGCGGCTCTATATCAAAAAAGACATCCCCGCCCTCGCACGGACAATGCGGTTTAGCGGGTTCATTATGGTTATGCCGACCATTCCTGCGCTTTTGATTGTCTATTTCTTTGGCGAAGAGATTTTAGGCATTTTTGGTGAGGACTACCGGGCCGCCTATTGGCCATTGATCGTTTTCACGCTCTCGCGTGCGGTCGTTGGTGTTTTTGGCCCCGTGTCAATCATGCTCTTAATGAGCGGCCACGAAAGAGACGTGGCGCTTTCATCAACAGTTTCCGTTGCAGTAATGTTCGGATTGGCTGCCTTGCTTGTGCCGATGTACGGTTCTGTGGGCATGGCGCTTGCGGTCTTTTTGGCAACGTTTTTGCGGGTATTGATGAATTGGCGCAGCGTGAAACAACGCTTGGGCTTTAACTCACTGATCCTCGTCAAAGACTGAACAGCACCCTTAGATTAGGCTGCGATAGCGATCAGCGATGATTGACCAAAGGTAGTGCTCTTCGGCCAATGCCTTCATGCGCGCACCATTTTGGGAAAGAGCCGCTTCGTCGATAGAAGACAACGCCGCTTTTAGCTCTTCACTGCTGGCAAAATAGCTCGCCTGATCGTGAGTGGTCGCCTCGTTGTAGCCGCAGGCGAATGCCACCACCGGTAGCCCAAGATACATCGCTTCAACCAAAGATGGATTTGTCCCGCCAGCGGAATGCCCATGCACATAATACGTTGCGCCAGCGCGAATGCGAAAGATCGTTGGAATGTGATAGATCGGGTCGACCAGCATTATATTTGGGACATCGGCGTAACTGGCTTTTAGGTCCTTGCCATAGTCCGAGCTGTTCCAATTGCCCACGATCACCAAATTCTGATCCGGTGTTTCTTTGAAGGCTTGTAGGATAAGGCCAACGTTATTCTCTGGCTCGATCCGGCAGACTTTAACGGCGTATTTATCAGGCAAATCAGGTAGGCGCGCCGCATCGGGCGGCTCGGTCGTGGTGACATGATCTGCACCATAGGCGATCAGGTTGGCGCTGCGACCATAAGAGGTCTCTACATGCTGTCCGATGACGGCATTGTCGGCAATGATCTCGTTAGAAATAGCACAGGCGATCCGCTCAAATGTCTTCAGCAGCAGTTTCGCGCCGCGGCCCCATTTGTCGCGCTTCCATTCGAGCCCATCAATATTCGTGATGACGCGCTTGCCCAACAATCGGGGCAGCACCAGCGCAGGCGCCCCAGATACACCCAGCACCAAAAGCGTGTCCGCCTTAGAAAAACTGGAGCGTAGGATCGACCAAGCGTCATAAAAAATTGAGCTGATGCCATTGGCCTGCATGGGCAAATAAGTCAGCTTTGCGCCCTTATAGCTCTCAAGCCGCTCGTTATATTCAGGGCCGGAACAATAAACCCGCACAGTGACCGGCTTGTCTTCCCAATCGGTGACGAGGTTTTCGACCAGTGTTTCGAAACCACCATAAGACGCCGGAACGCCAACCGAACCAATGATATCCACGTGTTTGGTCAAATTAGTCGCCTATGGGTTAGGAGTTTGAGCGGGGGATTTGAAAATGGCCCAAACTTTGGGTTCGGGCCATTGTCGAAGCTTGTCAGGAAAGATTAGCCCTTAAGGCCGATCAGTCCCTGCGATTCTAGCGCCAAAAGCACTTGGTGCGCGCAATTGTCTACATCGGCCAGCTCTGTGTCGATGCGCAGCTGCGGGCTCTCGGGCACTTCGTATGGGTCCGAAATGCCGGTGAACTCTTTGATCTTGCCTTCGCGCGCGAGCTTATAAAGCCCTTTGCGGTCACGACGCTCACACTCTTCGAGCGATGTTGCCACGTGAACTTCGACGAAGCTGCCATAGCTTTCGATGTTCTCGCGAACCGCACGGCGGGTGTTGGCGTAAGGTGCAATAGGCGCACAGATCGCGATACCGCCATTCTTGGTGATCTCGGATGCCACATAGCCGATGCGCAGGATGTTCAGGTCGCGGTGCTCTTTCGAGAAACCAAGCTCTGAGGAGAGGTTTTTGCGCACGACATCGCCGTCAAGCAGCGTCACCGGGCGACCGCCCATTTCCATCAGTTTGACCATAAGCGCATTTGCGATGGTGGATTTTCCGGAACCGGACAGACCTGTGAAGAACACAGTAAAGCCCTGCTGGGCCTTTGGTGGCCGGGTGCGGCGCAGTTCCTTCACGACCTCTGGATAAGAGAACCACTCAGGGATATCCAAGCCTTCGGCCAGGCGGCGGCGCAATTCAGTGCCCGAGATGGACAGAACAGTCCAATCCTTCTCGACCTCATCGGCGGGGAAGTAGCTGGCCTTTTCCTGCACATAAACCATGTGCTTGAAGTCGACCATTTCGATGCCGATTTCATCCGCATGCTCATTAAAGAGCTCTTGCGCGTCGTAAGGACCGTAGAAATCTTCGCCTTCGCTGTTCTTACCGGGGCCCGCGTGATCGCGGCCGATGATCATATGCGTACAGCCGTGGTTTTTACGGATCAGACCGTGCCAAACCGCCTCACGGGGGCCGCCCATGCGCATGGCCAAGTTCAACAGGCTCAGATGCGTTGTGGCCGATGGATATTTATCCAGCACCGCCTCATAGCACCGTACGCGGGTGAAGTGATCGATGTCGCCCGCTTTGGTCAGACCCACAACTGGGTGAATCAAGAGGTTAGCTTGCGCCTCTTTTGCAGCCCGGAACGTCAGTTCTTGGTGCGCGCGGTGCAGCGGGTTGCGGGTTTGGAACGCAACGATCCGACGCCAACCCATTTTGCGGAAATAGCTACGCAGTTCATTGGGCGAATCGCGGCGTGCGCGGTAATCGTAATGAACTGGTGGCTGGATGCCTTTGATTGTGCCGCCCAGATAGATCGGGCCAGACACGTTGATCAGGTGGTTGATGGCTGGATGCGCCGTGTCATCGCTGCCGAAAACCTTAACCGCCTCATTGGTGCGATCTGGTGTCCACTTATCTTCAACGGTCAGGGTCGCAAGAATCACGCCTTCCTGATCGCGCAGGGCAATTTCTTGACCCTCTTCGATGTTCGCGGCGATGTCCTCTGTGACATCTAGCGTGATTGGCATGGGCCAAAGCGCGCCGCTTGCCATACGCATGTTCTCAACAACACCGTCATAGTCGGTTTTGTTCAGAAATCCGTTCAGTGGATAAAAGCCGCCGTTCATCAACAGCTCAAGGTCGCAGATATGGCGCGGCTTAAGATCTATGGATGGCAGATCAGCAGCGCGAACTTTTTCGGCCTCAGCTGTGTCGAATGGCACATAAAGCTCAGGCACAGGTGCAAGATTAGAAATACTCATGACGTCGTCGTGTCTCGATTTTTTGATAAGTCCCCTGGCGCGCCTATGCATGACCACGAACAACAAATCAAGTTTGCCAGTTGCATTGCAGCCATGCAGTGAGGCTTTGGCGCAATACGTCTCTCTCTTAGGGTTATTTTGCTCAAAACATTTTAGAATTAGTTTCCGTCACATTTCAAATTTAGCGCCAAGCGCCCCCACTGGACAAAATCTACGCCGCGCATTATATATTGTTCAGTGACTAAACAGTTCACTCAGTGTACTATATGCTGGCACATAATTGCAGATGCCTGCACAAACGAGAGGTTCTCCCATGCGCACCCAAGTTGTCATTATTGGCGGTGGTCCGTCGGGTCTTTTGCTGGCCCAGCTCTTGCATCTCAAGGGGATCGACACCGTTGTGCTTGAGCGGCGCGACCGCGATTATGTGCTCTCGCGTATCAGGGCTGGTGTTCTAGAATGGGGCACCGTCCAGATGTTGCGTGAGGCGCAGGCCCATCACCGGATGGACCGCGAAGGCCATCCCCATGAGGGCACCTATCTGGCGCATTCCAATCGCGGCTTTCGTATCCCATTCACGGACTTGGTGAATAAACGCGTGATGGTCTATGGCCAGACCGAAGTGACCGCCGATCTATATGCCGCCCGCGATGCCGCAGAGGGGGTCGTGATCCATGAGGCCGAGGGGGTGACGCCCCATGATCTGGAAACCGGCAGCCCCCATGTCACCTATACCAAAGGCGGTGCGACCCATCGGATTGACTGCGATTGGGTGGCGGGATGCGACGGATTTCACGGGGTTTCGCGCAAATCAATCCCCGCATCGGTGCTCAAAGAATTTGAGCGGGTCTACCCTTTTGGCTGGCTTGGCATCCTCTCCGAGACCCCGCCGGTGAGCGAAGAATTGATCTATGCGAATCACGAACGGGGCTTTGCGCTGTGCTCGATGCGCCGCACGGACCTGTCGCGCTACTATGTGCAGGCGCCGGTGGATGACCCGCTTGAGAGCTGGTCGGATGAGCGGTTTTGGGACGAGCTGCGCCGCCGCATTCCCCAAGAGGCCGCCGATACGATCGTGACCGGCCCCTCAATCGAGAAATCCATCGCGCCGCTGCGGTCCTTTGTGGCCGAGCCGATGCGCTGGGGGCGGCTGTTTCTCTGCGGTGACGCGGCGCATATCGTGCCGCCGACAGGGGCCAAGGGGCTCAATCTGGCGGTCTCGGACGTCCACTATCTCTATCATGCCTTGGTGGAGCATTACGGCGGCGATGACCACGGCGTCGAAAATTACTCGCAACAGGCGCTGGCGCGGGTCTGGAAATCCGAGCGGTTTTCATGGTGGATGACCACGCAGCTGCACCGCTTTCCGGGCCAAAGCGATTTTGAGCAACGGATGCAGGAGGCCGAGCTGGAGTATCTTGAGACCTCAGAGGCGGCGCAAACCGTGCTGGCGGAGAATTATGTGGGGTTGCC
>CAYLLD010000021.1:0-24425 GCA_964384315.1 uncultured Rhodobacterales bacterium
TCCACACCCACATCGCCAAATTCGTTGATCACCAGCGCGATGCGCCGACCGCCTGCGTTCTCAAGCAAATGCCGGATCATCGTGGTTTTGCCCGCGCCCAAAAAGCCAGTGATGACTGTGGCCGGGATTTTGCTGTTCAAGGTGCTCATGCCCTATCCTTTTCGAAAAACAGGCCCAAAGCGGCGCCCAATGTGGCCCATGCAAAGGCGTTTGCTGCCAGCGCGCGCGCGGCGAATTCTCCGGCCAGTTCGGGCGGGGCGGGGCCGGTAAAGCCTTCGGGATGCGGCGCGCCGATCAGATGCGGGATCAAAAGCACCACCATCCCGCCGGTAATCGCCAAAACGCCCTTGCCAAAGCCGATGATCGCCAGCCCGATCGCGCTGACCAGAACCGCAAAGACCCACCAGATTTGCCGCGCCGACAGATCAGCGGCGGCATTGCCGGGCAGTTCGGGCGCATGGCCCATGGCGGGCATCAAATGAACGGCGATGAACCCAGAGATGCCCCAAATGAGACCGGTTTTGAGGGTCGGCAGGTGGCCCGCACGGGCGGCAAAGACCATGGCGACGGTCGTGATCAACCCCCAGCCGATGAACGTCGCGATATTGGCAAGCACGGTCAAAACGGTGCGCATCAGATTGCCGTCAGCGCTATGAGTATGATCGTGCACCGCCGCGCTGCTGGCACCGCCAAAATGCGTGAGTGCGCCGGTTTCATATAGCTCGGCATCCATGAGTACGGGCACGACAAAAATAAGCTGCATGAGCGCCGCCACAAGACCTGCCATGAGACCTGCGACGAGCCCGCGAAACAAGAGTTTCTGGACCATCTGGAATTTCCTAGGTTAGCCGAAAACGGCGCCGAAATTGGCGCCGAAACTGGCTACGAGTTCAGGGCGTTTAGTGGCAGGGAAAGCCCGCAACGTGGCGGCTATCGTGGGTCGAGTTGTGCAGCGCTTCGGCGTTGGCAAAGCCCGCAACAAACAAAACCGCAGCGCCCAAAACGGCGACAAATGTCAGCGACATCAGGTCCGTTGTCACCAGGTCAGATGAGGCGGTTTGGGTCTTCGTGGTCGACATGGTCATCAAGTCTCTCCTACCGTCATCCCCGACGGCTCCATGAGGTTGCACTAGCAAGGCTGGTCTCCTGGCTTGCGGGTCAAAGCTTGCGGTCCCGCCTTCCCAGCGCGCGAATAGACGCGCCAGTGGCATTTGGAACCGTTGCTCACCGCTTACAGTCGCGGGGGCGGCCGTGGCTCGCGGACCCCTGATGAGGTCGTCCGCTCCACATTCCCATTTCATCCCGAGGGCTTCGCCCAAATCGAGAACCTTGGCGCATAGTAGTGTCTGCGCGGCGGTGCAGCGTCAAGGCGAAACTTGAGGCCCGATAAAGCGGCCCGTGTTTATAACCCCTGTCGACAACCCTGCTGTGCATAACACGGTACAAACCGCGATATCTTGTGGATAACTTGGCCCCGCCACCGACATGAAGTGGTTTGATTTGACTCGCCCCCACAATATTCGCCAAACTGTCACAAACCAAGAATCGATAAACACGAATAACAGGCGAGCCGTTTTGCGTTTTTCCAAACTCAGGCTTTTGGGCTTTAAGAGTTTTGTGGACCCCACAGAACTGATCATTGCGAACGGGCTGACCGGTGTGGTCGGGCCCAATGGCTGTGGTAAATCCAATCTGCTTGAGGCTCTGCGTTGGGTGATGGGTGAGAACCGGCCCAAGGCGATGCGCGGGTCGGGCATGGAGGACGTGATTTTCAACGGTGCCTCGTCGCGGCCGCAGCGCAACCACGCCGAAGTGACCCTGACCCTCGAGAACGAGGACCGCACCGCACCGCCTGGCTTTAATGACGCTGATATTATTGATGTTGTGCGCCGGATCACCCGCGATGCGGGCTCGGCCTATAAGGTGTTGGGCAAAGAGGCGCGGGCGCGCGATGTGCAGATGCTCTTTGCGGATGCTTCGACCGGTGCGCATTCGCCGGCACTGGTGCGGCAGGGGCAGATTTCTGAACTGGTCAATGCCAAGCCCAAAGCGCGCCGCCGCGTTCTCGAAGAGGCGGCGGGTATTTCGGGGCTGTATCAACGCCGTCATGAGGCTGAGCTAAAGCTGTCGGGCACAGAGTTGAACCTGACCCGCGTCGATGATGTGCTTGAGCAGTTGAACGCGCAACTCACCAGCCTTGCAAAACAGGCCAAACAGGCGGGGCGCTACCGGGAACTATCCGAGGATTTGCGCCGCCTTGAGGTCATGCTGCTCTATCGGCGCTGGGCCGAGGCGCGCGACGCTCATGGGGCTGCCGAAGCTGAAATGACCCAGCGCACTCTCGATGCGGGGACTGCGCAAAAGGCGGCGGCTGCAGCGGCGACCGCGCGGCTTGAGGCGGAAAAACTCGTGCCGCCTTTGCGCAATCAAGAGGCCGAGAAAAACGCGACCCTTGCCCGCTTGAACATCGAGCGCGAGACTTTGGATGGCGAGCGCGACCGTGCGCTGGCCTCGATCGAGACGCTGAACAACCGCCTTGCCCAGACCAAAGATGACCATGACCGCGAGATTGCGCTCGATAAGGACGCCGATGAGACCATCGAGCGGCTGGAATGGGAAGACAAGCAGCTCACGGATTTGAGCGCTGGGTTTGACGAGAAACACACTGAGGCCAAAGAGGCCTCTGATGCGGCGGGCGCGCAACTGGCCCAGCAGGAAACCACGCTGTCCCAAGCGACCGAGCGGGTGGCGCAGCTTGAGGCGCGCCATGCGGCCCTGAAGCGGCGGATCGAGGATGCGCGGGGCTTTGCCGAGCGCCAGACCCGCGAAGTCGAAAGCGCCCGCGCGGCGCAATCCGGCGCGCAAGAGGGGCTTTCCGAGGCCGCAGGCGTTTTGACGACGGCGCAAGAGGCATTGGCCCGCGAAGCGGCGGCGCTTAAGGCGGCGGAGGCCGAGCTTGAGGCCGCAGATGGCGCGCGCGATGCAGCGCAAACGGCGGAATCGCTGGCGCGGGGCACCGTGTCGGCGGCCAAGGGCGAGTTTGCTGCGGTGAGCCGCGAGATGGAGGCATTGGCGCGGCTTGTGGCGCGGGATCGCGACGAAGACGAGCAGGTGCTCAACCACATCAGCGTTGATGACGGGTTCGAGCGCGCCCTCGGTGCGGCCCTCGACGAGGACCTCAAAGCGCCCATGGGCCAAGACGGCACCGGCTGGGTTGAGCTTGCGCCGCTCGACGATGCGCCCGCCTTGCCAAAGGGCGCGCGGGCGGTGGCCTCTTATGTCGAGGCGCCCGGCGTTCTGGCGCGGCGTTTGGCGACCATTGGTCTGGTGGATCATGCCGAGGGTGACCGTTTGCAAGGCGCGCTTAAACCGGGTCAGCGGCTTGTGAGCCTTGAGGGCGGCATGTGGCGTTGGGATGGCTACCGGATCGCGCCCGGTGATGACAGCGGCGCGGCGGCGGTGGTGCTGGAACAGCGCCGCAATCTGGTTGTGCTCACGGACCGCGCCGAGGTGGCCAAGGCCGAAGTGACCAAGGCCGAGACCGCTTTTGATACCGCGAAAACCGCGCTGGCCACGGTGGTTGCCGCCGAGGCGCAGGCGCGCGGGGCGCGTAAAACTGCGGAAAGCGCCCATTCCGAGGCCTCGCGTCAGGCGGTGCGGGCCGAGGCGGATATTGCGCTTTTGAATGATAAGATCGCGAATTTCGCCCATACGATTGAGCGCCGCTCTGAGGAATTGACCGAGGCTGAGGCCACGCTGGCCTCGCTGACCCAAGAGCGTGAGGGCCTTGATGGGCTCGATGAAGCGCAAAGCGCGCTTGAAACCGCGCGGGAAACCGTGGCGAATTTGCGCACCGAGGCCATGGCGGCGCGCGGCTTAGTGGATGCGCTTGAGCGCGAGCACAAAGCGCGGTGCGGGCGGGCGCAAGAGGTGGCAACAGAGCTATCCGGCTGGCGCTTGCGCAAAGACACCGCCGCCGAGCGGATCGCGCAGTTTGCCGAGCGGATCGCGACGACCAAGGCGAATTTGGAGCAGGCCACCAGCGCCCCCGAAGAGATCGCGCAAAAACGCGCGCGGCTGGCGGATGCCATCGAAGAGGCCGAGGACGAGGCGCGCGTTGTGCGCGATAAGCTGGCCGAGGCTGAGACCGCGTTGCGCAAAGCCGAAGAAGGTGAGCGGGGCGCGGAGCGCACGGCCTCCGATGCCCGCGAGGCCCGCGCGCGCTCTGACGCGGTGCGCGAGGCGGCCTTTGAGCAGCTGAAGTCCTGCGTCGTGAATATTCGCGAAGAGGCGGAAACCACCCCCGAAGAGCTGTTGGGCGCCCATGGCGTTGATCCTGAAACCATGCCCGATGCCACGAAGATCGAGATCGATCTGGCCAAGTTCCGCCGCCAGCGGGATGCCTTGGGCGCGGTGAATTTGCGCGCCGAGGAAGACGCCAAGGCGGTGCATGTCGAGTTTGACGAGTTGAACACCGAAAAGCTGGATCTGGTGGCGGCGGTTGAAAAGCTGAAGACCGGCATCGACAGTTTGAACTCGGAAGGGCGCGCGCGGCTGCTTGAGGCCTTTGACGAGGTGAACAAGAATTTCTCGCAGCTCTTTACCCATCTGTTCGGCGGCGGTGACGCCAAGCTGGTGCTGGTGGAAAGCGACGATCCGCTTGAGGCGGGCCTTGAGATTATGTGCCAGCCGCCGGGCAAGAAACTCTCGACCCTATCGCTTTTGTCAGGCGGCGAGCAGACTTTGACGGCCCTGTCGCTGATTTTCGCGGTCTTCTTGGCCAATCCCTCGCCGATTTGTGTGCTCGACGAGGTCGACGCGCCTTTGGATGACGCCAATGTCACGCGGTTCTGCGATCTTCTGGACGAGATGACCCGCAAGACCGACACCCGCTTTTTGATCATCACCCACCATCCGGTGACCATGGCGCGGATGGATCGGCTCTTTGGGGTGACCATGGCCGAGCAGGGTGTTAGCCAGTTGGTGAGCGTTGATTTGCAAGCGGCGGAAAAGCTGGTCGCTTAAGGGCCTCGAATTAAGCCAAACTAAGGTAGTCGCCAGACCACCCGTTCCACCAGCCGGACTGTACCGCTGGCGGCATGGGGCACCAGTTCGACAATCCGCTTTCGCACATAGCCCACCCGCGCAAGCCCTGTCGTCACAGGCACGCTGGCGGCGGCCAGTTTCAGAAAGCCACGGCGGCTGGTCGATGTTTTTTCGGGTTTCATAGGGTTTATATGGGAAGCGCGCGCCGGAATTTCAACGCAAACGTGACTGGCGTGATGCCAAAAGGACGATAGGCTCGCCCTATGAGACATCGCATCATCGCTACCTTTTTCGCGCTCGTGATCGCGCTACCTGCCAGCGCATCGGATTGGAATATCCGTCCTTGGGACACGCCGCTGACCCCCGCTTGGGTGCGTGCGAACATTGTCGGGCAGTCTATCACGTTGATCGATGGCGGCACGGCGCATTACCGTGCGGATGGGCGCTATTCCTACGTCTATAATGGGGGCAATACTTTTGACGGGGCTTATGAGGTGGCGCCCGATGGCTCGATCTGCGTGACCTTTGAGAGCGGGGCGCTGCGCTGCGATCTTTATGTCAAACAGGGCGCGCGGCTGATGATGATCACCGAAGATGGCGGGCGATATCCTCAGGCAGAGTGATCCTCGGCGCCGGTGCCAATTTGCGCGGCAATCAACCCCTCTAGGCGGTCCAGATCAACCCCCTCGAACTGACCGAAACTCTCAAGCCAAATGCTGGCGTCTTTGAGTGCCACAGGCTCAAGCCCGCACCACTTAATCCGCCCGCGCTTTTCCTGCCGAATGAGCCCCGCACGGGCGAGGATCGCGATATGTTTGGAAATCGCGGCCAGCGACATCTCAAAGGGGGCAGCAATATCTGTGACCGCCAGATCATCCTCAAGCAATGCCATGAGAATGCGGCGGCGGGTCGGATCGGCAAGGGCCGCAAACACCTGATCGAGCTGGTCTGACATGGTGCTCTCTTGGGGGGGCAGCGAGGCTTTTGTCAATCTCTTGGCGAATGGATAACGGTGCGCCTCTGCGATCCTCAACCATTTGGTTGAATATAGTCACAGCGCCAAACTTGCGCTGTTTGGCGCTCACCTCTTCTCCTCAATAGGAGATTATTAATTAAAAACAGACACTTACATAGGTGGCAGTTGCATTGACTCGGGAGAAACCCCTGCTATACCTCCCCCGGATTGTTCGCACAGGCGGCGAATGAGGTTCCGATGGCGCAAAACGACGATAGCGATAGGCTCAAAGCCTTTGATGAACGGCTCAAAGCCGCGCAAAAATCGCAAGAGCCGGATGGACCCACGCACCGAGGTCACACTGACACCGGAGCAGCTTGGCGGATGGTTATTGAGCTTGTCACCGGAATGGGTGTCGGGTTCGGTATAGGATACGGGTTGGATTATGTCTTTGGCACCCTGCCCATATTCTTGGTGATATTCTGCCTTTTGGGCTTTGCTGCCGGGATCCGCGTGATGGTCCAAACGGCGAGCGAGCTTCAAAAGACAAACGAAGCGAAACAGGAAGCGCAAGATGGCTGAGAAAAGCGAAGCAGGCGGTCTGAACATTCATCCAATGGACCAATTTGTGGTCCAGCCGCTCTTTGGCGATGGCCCTTTGCGTTTTTACTCGATCTCGAACGCGACCCTTTGGTATGGGGTTGCAATCCTGTTTATTGCAGGCCTGTTGATCCTGACCACGCGCCGTCGCGGCATGGTCCCCTCGCGCGGGCAGTCGATGGCCGAGATGATCTACGGCTTCGTTCATAAAATGGTTGAGGACATTTGCGGCAAAGAGGGGCTAAAGTATTTCCCCTATATCATGGCCGTCTTTATGTTCACCCTCGCGGCCAATGTGGTTGGCCTGCTGCCCTTCAGCTTTACAACCACCTCGCATCTTGCGGTGACTGCTGCGCTTGCCTTTGGTATCTTTATCGCAATCACAATCATCGGGTTCATGAAAAACGGTCTTGGCTACTTTAAGTTGCTCTGGGTCGATAGCGCGCCCACGGTTGCGCTGCGTATGGTCCTGTTTTTGATCGAGTTGATCTCTTACTTCGTCCGCCCAATCAGCCACTCCATTCGTTTGATGGGTAACATGATGGCTGGTCACGCGGTGATCAAAGTGTTCGCGGGCTTCGCGGGCGCACTTGGTGTTGGCGCTGTCATCCCAATCTTCGGCATCGTAGCGATCTACGGTCTTGAGATGATGGTGGTTTGCATCCAAGCCTATGTCTTTACAATCCTGACGTGCGTGTACTTGAACGACGCACTTCACCCGAGCCACTAATTTAGTCATTCCAGATACAAGGAGCATCACCATGGAAGGCGATATCGCAGAAGGTCTTAAACTCTTGGGCGCAGGCCTTGCATGTACCGGTATGGGCGGCGCCGCCATCGGTGTGGGCAATGTTGTTGGCAACTTCTTGTCGGGCGCACTGCGCAATCCGGCAGCTGCTGGCGGCCAGACCGCAACCCTCTTTATCGGTATTGCGTTTGCAGAAGCACTGGGGATCTTCTCGTTCCTCGTCGCTCTCCTGCTTATGTTCGCGCTTTAATCTGACGCTCCTTTTTGCAGTTTCGACGCGCGGGTCACCTCGCGCGTCGGGCGAAAGGACCGACGGATAAAGGAGGCCATTATGGCTGCACCCAAGGGTGGACATTACGAGGGCATGCCGCAGCTTGACCCGACGTTCATGCCAAATCTCATTTTTTGGCTGATCATCACGCTCATCGCGGTATACTTTTTGCTCTCGCGCATTGCATTGCCGCGGATCGGTGGCATCATTGAGGACCGTCAAACGGCGATCCAAAATGATCTCGATCAAGCCGCAGAGCTAAAGCAAAAGGCCGAAGGTGCCATGGCAACCTATGAGCAAGCGCTCACGGATGCCCGCGCTGAGGCCCAAACGATTGCGGCCCAGACCCGCGCTGAGATCCAAAAGGAACTCGACGTGGCGATTGCCAAAGCGGATGCTGAAATCGCGGCTAAGGCGGTTGAGTCCGAGGCGCGGATCGGCACAATTCGGGCATCGGCCATGGCCAATGTCGAAGAGGTCGCCAAAGATGTATCTGGTGATATCACCAATGCATTGGCGCCCAAGACCGGCACCAAGACCGATCTGAACAAGGCGATTGCCGCCATTCTAAAGGACGGGTGACGCGATGGAGTTTCTGAACAACACCGACTACGTCGTTGCGATCGCCTTTGTGATCTTTATCGGGGTGCTTTTGTACTTTGGCGTGCCAAAATTGGTGGGCGGAATGCTCGACGACCGGGCGACCAAGATCAAGTCTGACATCGACGAGGCCCGTGCCTTGCGTGAGGATGCACAATCACTGTTGGCGCAATACGAGCGCAAGCACGAAGAGGTCAAAGCCCAGGCGGACCGCATCGTGTCCCAAGCTCGTGAAGAGGCTCAGTTGGCGGCTGAAGAAGCCAAGGCTGAACTTGAGCGCAACATCGTGCGCCGGGTGCAAACGGCTGAGGATCAGATCGCAGCCGCCGAAGCGAAAGCCACCAATGAGGTGCGTGATCGCGCCGTGAGCGTAGCGATTGCTGCGGCGAGCCAAGTGATCGGCTCCAAGCTGTCGGCCAAAGATTCGGGCTCGCTCATCGATGATGCGATTTCGGAAGTTGGCGACAAGCTGCACTAAGCTAATCGCTCTCAAACAAACAAAAAGCCCCGCCATTTGTGCGGGGCTTTTGCATTTTTAGGTCTTTGACTGCAGGGGCGTTTAGCCTGCCGCAGTTGGTGTAATTGTGATAACCACGCGGCGGTTCGCCTGACGACCTTGGGCCGAGGCGTTCGAGGCAACCGGGTTAAACTCACCATCCCCAAGGGTCGTGATCCGGCCGCGAGAGACGCCCGAATTCACCAGAACATTCGCAACTGATTGCGCCCGTGATGCCGATAGATTGTTATTATAAGCCACCGTGCCACGATCATCGGTGTGTCCGACAATCTGAATCCGCGAGTTCGGATACTGGTTCAGGTTGGCCGCCAACTGGCCAAGTGGGCCAACAAAGCGCGGCTTCACAATAGAGCTGTTCACATCAAAGGTCACATCTTCGGGCAGGGTCACGATCAACTGCTCGCCCGTGTTCGTGATCATTGCCCCGTCGTCGCCAATGGCACCGCGCAAAGCGCGCTCTTGCTCATCAAGCTGCGCCCCAAGGCCCGCACCAACAGCCGCGCCCAAAAGCCCGCCCAGTTTTGTGCCGCGATCTTTGTCTGAGGAAACCGAACGCCCTAAGATGGCGCCAAAGGCTCCGCCCAAACCGGCACCAGCCAAAGTGTTCTTATTGTCCTGCAGTCCGCCCGAAGCACAGCCCGTAAGGCCGACCGACAAAGCAGCAACAGCGGCAATTTTTGCGGTGAAATTCATAGGTCCAAGACCTCCTTGATTACTTTACTTGGGGCTCATGCCCCGTTCGCTAAGCCTTAACGGCATAGAGGTGGATCGGAAAACACAAGCTCGTGAATTGGGTCCAAGACCGGCAATTTGCCGCCATTTTGCTTTACTGGGCGAAACACAATGCAACAAATGAAGCCTAGCCGTGAGGTTAAGCGTCGGCGCGCGCGGCCTCCCATGCCAGCATCGCACGTTTTATCTCAAGCCCCCAATGATAGCCGCCCAATGCGCCGGATTTCCGCAAGGCCCGGTGACATGGAATGAGCCAACTCACCGGATTACGCCCCACCGCGGTGCCCACGGCGCGCACGGCTTTATCATTACCGATTGATTGCGCGATCTCGGAATAAGTCGTCACGAACCCGGTTGGCACCCGCAAAAGCGCCTCCCAAACTTTGATTTGAAAAGGTGCGCCCACCAAATGCAGCGTCGTCTCGCCCGATAGATTGGTGATGCCAGCTGTGGCATTTTCGATGTTATGGCGGTCCTGCTTAAACGTAGCTTTCGGCCAGCGCGATGCCATATCGGCAAAAACCTCTGCCCGGCTTGCCTCGCCCAAAAATGCCAGCCCGCACACCCCGCGATCTGTTGCCATGGCCAGCGCCTCACCAAATGGTGAGCCGATCCAATCCCAGAAAATCTCCAAACCGGCGCCTTGGGCCGCATATTCGCCGGGGCGCATTGCCTCCCAACGCAGGAATAGATCATGCAGGCGACTGGTCGAGGATAACCCGGTGCTTTGGGCGGTTTCTAGGGTCGTGAACCGCTCAGCCAAGAGCGATTTTGCATGACCCAATACCAGATACTGCTGATAGCGTTTAGGCGATACGCCCACCCATTGCGAAAACAGCTTTTGAAAATGTGCTGTGCTCATGCCCATGGTCGCGGCCAAAGCGTCCAGCGAAAGCTGATCATCCCCCGCTGCATCAATGGCGGCAATCGCGCGGCCAATGACTTTGTAGTGATAGTTTTCTTCTAGATCCAAACCCATGGTCCCCTCCATTTCTTTTGTTCTACAGGCGAGCGGCGCGAGCGGTCGAGCCGAATCCTGCGAATTCATCGGGTGTAATTGGGCTTGCCGCGTCACCCGACCTGCGGCAAACACAGCGCATGACCCGCCAACTTGACTATAAAACGATGAACGCGATCTTCTCGCGGTTTGCCGCCTCCGAGCCTACGCCAAAGGGTGAGCTGCACCATGTGAACGACTATACTTTGGTTGTTGCGGTGGCACTTTCAGCGCAGGCGACAGACGCGGGGGTGAACAAGGCGACCGCCGCGTTGTTCGAGATTGCCGATACGCCGCAGAAAATGCTGGATCTTGGCGAAGATGGTCTGACCGAACATATCAAAACCATTGGGCTGTTTCGGCAAAAGGCCAAAAATGTCATTAAGCTGAGCCGGATTTTGGTGGATACCTATGACGGCGCTGTGCCAACATCCCGCGCGGCTTTGCAATCTCTGCCTGGCGTGGGGCGCAAGACGGCCAATGTCGTTTTGAATATGTGGCATCAGTTTCCCGCCCAAGCGGTTGATACGCATATCTTCCGCGTCGGCAATCGCACAGGGATTGCGCCGGGCAAGGACGTCGTGGCGGTCGAGCGGGCAATTGAGGATAACGTGCCAGTGGCATTTCAAATGCATGCGCATCATTGGCTGATCCTGCATGGGCGCTACGTTTGTAAGGCGCGTAAGCCGGTTTGCGGCAACTGTATCATCGAAAATTTCTGCACATCCGAGGATAAAATCAAATGAGCAAAACCTACGACGTGGTCGGCATTGGCAATGCTGTGGTTGATGTGATCGCCGAAGCGGATGACACCTTTTTGGATCACATGGGTATCCAAAAAGGGATCATGCAATTGGTAGAGCGCCCTCGAGCGGAGACGCTTTTTGGAGCAATGGGCAAGAGGCATCAAATTCCAGGCGGCTCGGTTGCCAACTCGCTGGCAGGTATTGGTGCTTTGGGTTTGAAGACCGCTTTTGTGGGGCGGGTTGCGGATGATGCTTTGGGCCGGTTCTACGCCGAGGCGCTCATTGATAGCGGTACGGATTTCCCTAATTCCCCGATTGAGGGCGCGCAGTTGCCGACCTCGCGGTCGATGATTTTTGTCTCGCCTGATGGTGAGCGGTCGATGAATACCTATTTGGGTATTTCTTCAGAAGTCGGGGCTGGCGATGTGGCAAGTGCGGTGATGGAAAATGCCAAGTTGCTGTTTCTTGAGGGTTATCTTTACGATAAGCCGGATGGCAAGGCGGCATTTGACTATGCGGCTGAAACTTGTTCGGGCGCGGGTGGGCTTTCGGGTATTGCGCTGTCGGACCCGTTTTGCGTTGACCGACATCGGGCGGATTTTAAGCGCTTGATCGCTGATAGGCTTGATTATGTGATCGGCAACCAGGCTGAGATTTGTTCGCTTTGGGAAACAGAAGATCTCGAAGATGCGCTGGCAAAAACCCATGCAATCTGTGCGCGGGTGGTATGTACGCGGTCTGAAAAGCCAGTTGTTTTAATCGATGGAGATGAGCGGGTTGAAGTGGCTGTAGCCCCGGTAACGCCAGTTGATGCCACCGGAGCAGGGGATCAGTTTGCGGCGGGTTATCTTTATGGCATGGCCACGGGGCAAAGCCTTGAGATGGCAGGTAAAATGGGCTGCCTTGCCGCTGCAGAGGTGATTAGTCACATCGGCGCACGTCCTGAGACCGACATGAAGGCGCTTTTTGCGCGCAGTGGCGTTCTTTAGGGAAAGACCGACTAAATCAAACCTTGGGCTTTAAAGCTATATTCTTTGGATTTTCCCACAACCAAATGATCATGAAGCGTGATACTGACGGTCTCAAGCGCTGCCATGATTTTACGGGTCATGGTGATGTCCACATCCGAAGGGGTGGGATCGCCTGACGGGTGGTTATGCACAAGGATAATAGCTGAGGCGTTTAGCTCTAGCGCCCGTTTTACCACCTCGCGTGGGTAAACTGGAACGTGATCGACCGTACCACATTGCTGCGGCTCATCAGCGATTAGAACATTTTTTCGATCCAGAAAGAGAATCCGAAATTGTTCCGTTGGCAGATGGGCCATGGCGATCCGGCAATAGGTCAAAAGATCATTCCATGATGATACGACCGGGCGTTCGATGATTTTGGCCTGTGCAAGCCTATGGGCGGTGGCCTCGACGATTTTTAACTCTTGAACAACGCTTAGTTCGATGCCGCTGATTTCTTCAAGCTGGCGGTTGGGGGCCGAGATTACGTGATTGAAATCGCCGAACGTGTCTAACAATTGCTGTGCCATTGCTTTGGCGTCGCGTTGGGGCATGGCCCGGAAGATGACCAATTCCAGCAGCTCAATATCAGAAAGCGCAGCAGTGCCTGCCCGCATGAACCGCTCGCGCAGCTGATGGCGGTGCCCTGCGCGAATATCGCCGTCGGCAACAGGCGGCGATGGCGGGGCATTGCGCCGATCAATCGCAAGCTGAAGCGGCAGGCGCGGGGCCTCTTCTAAACCGGACATGTTTTGTTCTTCTCTCATGGCGAGAAGAAAAACCCGAAACTCGTTAAAGTCCGGCTAAAAATCCGAAGATCAGGCTAGTAATTTGTCGGATGATAGATTTTTTGTGGCGAAAGGGTGAAAATCTCGACGCCATTTTCGGTCACGCCCACGGAATGCTCGAACTGCGCTGACAGTTTCTTATCGCGGGTCACCGCCGTCCAATCGTCATCCAGCACCACCGTATCGGCGCGCCCGATATTCACCATCGGCTCAATGGTAAAAAACATCCCCGGTTCTAGCACGGGGCCGGTTCCGAATTTACCGTAGTGCAGCACGTTGGGGGCCGCGTGAAACACCTGACCCAGCCCGTGGCCGCAAAAATCCCGCACAACCGCATAGCCCTTGGCCTCGACGAAGCGCTGGATCGCCGCGCCAATATCGCCAAAGGTCTGACCCGGCTTGACCTGATCAATCCCCAGCATCAGCCCGTCATGGGTCGCGTCGATCAGCTTACGCGCGTAGGGCTTGGGCTTGCCCGCCACATACATCCGGCTCGTGTCGCCGAACCAACCATCCAAAATACAGGTCACATCTATATTAAGGATGTCGCCGTCTTGCAGCGCGTCGGTTTTGCGCAGCGGGTTCTCGCGGGTGGCGTTGGTCTCTTTTTCCCACTTTGGGATCGGCTGACCGGGAATGCCGTGGCACACCACGTGATTGACCGAGATGCACGACGATTTGGGGTAGCCGCGATAGCCCAGCGTCGCGGGCACCGCGTTATTTGCGATCATGAACTCATGGCAGCGCTCGTCCAGCTCGTTCGCGGTAACGCCCGGCACAACGAATTCGCCAATCATATCGAGCGTGCGCGCGGCCAGATTGCCCGCAGCGCGCATGCCATCAAATTCAGACGGTGAGTGAATGACAATTCCGTCTTTGTTCAAGCGACCTGCCGCCGGACCCTTCATCGAATGCCTCGCATTGTTTTTCTCAAAACAGGACATAGGGCGTCGTGGCCCATATAACCAGTGTTTGATGCGCATCTATGCTCACGCGCGGAACTCCAGCGGGCTCGCAAGCGTAATCGCTTCGGTTGATATCGCACAATCGTAAACCAAAACTTCCATTCCGGCCGCCAGAGCTTGGGTGAATTTTTCCGCATAGACCGGATCAATATCCGCCGCGAGGCTCATGGTTTTGATGCCGGTCATTTGCACGACGAACAACAGCACCGCGCGGTGGCCTGCCTGCGCCATCGCCGCCAGATCATCCAGATGCTTGGCCCCGCGCGCGGTGACGCTATCGGGAAATTCCGCATGGCCGGGGCGGCGGCTCAGATGGACGTTTTTCACCTCAAGATAACAATCGGGCAGGGCGGGGTCCGTCAACAGAAAATCAACGCGGCTCGCCTCGCGGTATTTCACCTCGGGGCGGATGGTCTGGTAATCCGCAACCGGTGCGATTTTGCGCGCAGCTAAGGCCTCTTTGACGATCTTATTGGGCAGGCTGGTGTCAATGCCGGCCCAAATGCCGCCCTCAAGCGCCGCCAGACGCCACGAAAACTTCAGCTTGCGCTTGGGGTCACTGCTCGGCTCAAGCCAGACCTCAAGACCCGGCTCTTTGAGCCCCAGCATCGCACCGGGGTTGGCGCAATGGGCGGTGACTTCGCGCCCGTCATCGAGCTTCACGTCCGCCAAAAAGCGTTTGTAGCGTTGCACCAATGTGCCGCGAATAAGAGAGGTTTCGAATTTCATATCTAGTCGGTTAGCCGCAGGGGCGGGCAAGGGCAAGCTGCGGGACATTGCCGGTGCCAGTAAAAAGAAGAGATTAATTTGTGGACATAACTTTTGCGTGACCTAATTGGTTAATAAATATGTCTAAAGCAATCGAGGTCACGCCATGATGCAACCCACCGCTGCAATGATTGTCATTGGCGACGAAATCCTCTCGGGGCGCACCCGCGACATCAATGCAAACACAATCGCGACGCGCCTGACTGCTGCGGGGTTTGAGCTGTGCGAAGTGCGTTTTATCAGTGATAAGCCTCATGCGATTATCGAAGCGGTGAATGCCCTGCGCGACGAATACGAGCATGTTTTCACATCGGGGGGTATCGGCCCGACCCATGATGATATCACCGCCGATTGCGTGGCTGAGGCCTTTGGCGTGGACATCGGGGTGCGCGCCGACGCGCGGGCGATCCTTGAGGCGCACTACGCGAACACGGACAAAGAACTGAACGAGGCGCGGCTGCGCATGGCGCGGATACCGGACACGGCGACACTGATCGAGAACCCAGTGAGCAAAGCGCCGGGGTTTAGCCTTGGCAATGTGCATGTGATGGCGGGGGTGCCCAAGATTTTCAACGCGATGCTCGATGGGCTGCTGCCTAGTCTGGCTGGTGGGCAGCCGCTGTTGTCGAGTACGGTGCGGGTTGAACGGCCAGAGGGCGAAGTGGCCGGATCGCTGGCGGGGTTCGCGGCGGATAACCCCGATCTGGCAATAGGCAGCTATCCTTTCGACACGAACGGGACGCTGGGGTGCAATATCGTCGTGCGCGGCCCCGAAAAGATCACGGTGACGGCGGCGGCGGCGACCTTGGCGCTGTTGTTGCGCGGCGAGATTAGCTCTGCCTAGGTCGGGGCTTGGAAAAGCGACATCAGCCGATGCCCTTGCCGCCCGCGAGAACCATCGGGCCGATGAAGCTCCACATCGCAATGCCCAAAACAGTGCCGATTATCAGAGCAACTGGGGCAAATCCGCCCCCTTTGCGATAGGCGCGCGCCAAGAAAACCACCAAGCCGCCAAGACCTAGCGCAACCGCAAACACAGCAAGAGGCAATGGCGCAAAACCAAGCGCATTCGCGACTTCGACTTCATCCCCTGAAAACCCGGAAACATCGCGGCCCAAAATCGTTTTTATCGTGAAGGGTAATAGCACAATGTCCCGGCTGCATGCGCCCAAACCAAGCGAAAGCGCAACAACGCTTGTCGCGCGGCTAAGCCAAACCCACAAAATAATCGCGTGAGTGATCAGCGGACCTGCCGCCCAAGTGACTGCCTCGCCCATCTGACTAAGCGAACCCGCAGCAAAAGTTATGTCAGCCCAATGCAATCGCAAGTCTTGGGCACCCATCACAAAAGCGCCCCCATAATGCGCAAGCTCGTGGGCAATGATTGTCACCACCGTCAAAATAGCGGCGATCAGACCCCAACTTATCAGTTACATCATTTGAAAGCGCACCTCCCCAGTTTGGCTCGCCAAGAATTGCGATCCGACTTTATGGTGCTAGCTGTTCTGGTGATTTGTCAAACTATTGAAAATACCCCATGCCGTCAGTGGCTTCCATTAAATCCGAATAGGCCGCAAAGAAACGATCAAAGCTATTTGCACTCGCTTCATCATCGTCAAGGCACAACGATGATTTTCGCACATCCCTCAAAACAATGGATTCAACTCTGCCCTAAAACCAGCTAACCTGCCCCCTTAGCCGCCCAACACGCGCGGCCCTCAGGCGAAAGCGGGCAAAGCAGTGCTACCCAGCAAACAGGACATCCTCGATTACATCCGCGACAACCCCGGTAAAGCGGGTAAAAAAGATATTGCGCGGTTCTTCGGGATCAAGGGCGCCATGCGCGCCGAGCTTAAGGTCATGCTGCGTGAGTTGCAGGCGGATGGTGATATCGCCCGCAAACGCGGCGGGTTTCGTCCGCGCGGGGCTTTGCCGCCGGTGGGTGTGCTTTTGGTGCAAAAGCCCGACGAGAACGGCGACATTTGGGCGATCCCCGTGGCGTGGGATGACGAAGACGGCGAGCCGCCGCGCATCGATCTGCCGCCGTCGCGCGATGCTAAGGCTGTGGGCGCGGGCGACCGGGTTTTGGCCAAGATCATCAAAGACACCCCCGATGGGAACACGGATGCGCCAGCAGGCTATTACGCGCGGATCATCCGCAAGATCAGCGCGGGGCCGCAGACGTTTCTGGGCGTGTTTCGTGAAACGTCCGAGGGTGGGCGCATTCAGCCGGTCTCGAAGAAATCCGATCAAGAGTGGCTGGTTGGCAAGGCCGATGTGAACGGGGCCAAAGAGGGCGAGCTGGTCGAGGTTGAGCGCGCGCCCGGTTCGCGTAACTCGATGGCCAAAAAGGGCCGTGTGGTTGAGCGCCTCGGCGATCCCACCGCGCCTAAGGCCATTTCGCTGATTGCGATCCACGAGCATGAAATTCCCAACGAGTTCCCCGATGAGGTTTTGGCCGAGGCGGGCAAAGCGCAGCCCGTTGATCTTGGTGCGCGCGAAGACCTGCGCCACCTGCCGCTATTTACCATCGATCCGGCGGATGCCCGCGATCACGACGATGCGATTTGCGCGCTGCCCGATCCGGACCCGAAGAATTTGGACGGTCATATCGTTTGGGTCGCCATCGCCGATGTGGCTCATTATGTGCGTCCCGGCTCTGAGCTGGACATCGAGGCGCGCAAACGGGGCAATTCAACCTATTTTCCCGACCGCGTGGTGCCGATGCTGCCCGAGGCGCTCTCGGGGGATTTATGCTCGCTGCATCAGGATGTGGACCGCGCCTGTATGGCCGTCGAGATCAAGCTGGATCGCATGGGCCAAAAGCTCTCGCACCGCTTTACCCGTGGGCTGATGCAATCGCCCGCCACGCTCAGCTACGAGCAGGCGCAAGCGGCGGCGGATGGTGAGCCGGATGAGCAAGCCGCGCCTTTGATGGAGCACGGGATCAAGCCGCTTTGGGCCGCTTATAATGCCAGCCTCAAAGAGCGCGCCGAGCGTCAGCCCCTCGCGCTCAACCTGCCCGAACGCCAGATCAAGCTGTCGGACACGGGGCAGGTCACCAGCGTGGCCTTCAAAGACGGCATCCCCGCCCACCAGCTTGTGGAAACCTTCATGGTGCTGGCCAATGTTTGCGCCGCCGAGACCCTTGAGGCGAAACGCCAGCGCCTGATCTACCGCGTTCACGAAGAGCCGGGCGCGGAAAAGCTGGAAAGCCTGCGTAAGGTCGCCGATAGTTTCGGGCTGACGCTGGCCAAGGGTCAGGTGCTGAAGACCATGCATTTCAACCGCCTGCTTGAGGCGGCCAAGGATACAGACGACGCCGAGGCGATCAATATCTCGGTGCTGCGCTCGATGACGCAGGCGTACTACGGCCCCGAGAATTTCGGCCATTTCGGTCTGAACCTCAAGAAATACGCCCATTTCACCTCGCCCATTCGCCGCTACGCCGATCTGATCGTGCACCGCGCGCTGATTGCGGCCCATGGCTGGGGCGATGACGGGCTGACGGCGGAGGATGAGGCGCAGCTTGCTGAGACTGCCGAGCTGATCTCGATGACCGAGCGGCGCTCGATGATGGCCGAGCGCGACACCGCGGACCGCTATTTGTCGTCCTATCTGTCCGAGCGGGTCGGCAATGAATTCGCGGGGCGCATTTCGGGCGTGGCGGGCTTCGGGTTTTTCGTCAAACTTGATGAAACCGGCGCCGATGGCATTGTGCCTGTCTCCACGTTGGGGCGCGAGTATTTCCATTTCGACAAGAAAAACCAGACCCTGATGGGCGAGGACACGGGCACGCTGATCAAAATCGGCACGCGGGTGCTTGTGCGTCTGACCGAGGCGGTCGCCGTCACCGGCGGGCTGACCCTTGAGCTCTTGGAGCATGACGGGAAAAAGATGTCGCCGGTCAAATCCACGGGGCGGCGCAAGGTGGCCACGCGGCGGCGGGCTGGCCGGGTGAAAAAGAAGCGGAACGCCAAAAGCGGCTCCAAGAAAAAGTGATGGACCAAGAGGCTTTGCGCTTTGGAAATTTGCCGTTAATCTCGGCCCCAAAAAATAGGAAAGATCGTGCGTCAGGGTTTTACATGTCTTTTGATTATCCTCGGCCTTTTGGCCCCCTTTGCACAGGCGCAAACCCGCGAGGCGCAGACCCGCGAGGCGCAGGTGCGCAATGCGCCCTTCAAAGCGGCCGCCGGTAACTTGGCCCCTTCGGTGAGCAAATCAGGCGGCTTCGAGGCATGGCGCAGGCGGTTTCGGGCCTATGCGGTGAAAAACGGCATCAGGGGCGATGTGTTTGACAGCGCCTATGCGGGCGTCGCGCCCAAGCCAAAAATCCTAGAGCTAGACGCCTTTCAGCCCGAGTTCACTAAGACGCTTTGGGATTACCTAGACAGCGCGGTCACCCGCGACCGTGTCCGCGCGGGGACACGCGCGGCGCGCAAATGGCGCACGGCTTTGGGCAATATTGAGCGGGCCTACGGCGTCGATCAACGGGTGCTTTTGGGCATCTGGGGGATGGAGACGAATTTCGGCGGATTTATGGGCGGCACCGGCGTAATCGAGGGTCTTTCAACCCTTGCCTTTGAAGGCCGCCGTCGGGGCTGGGCCGAGCGCGAGTTGCTCGCGGCTTTGCTGATCTTGCAAGAGGGCGAAACCAAGCCTGACAATCTCGAAGGCTCTTGGGCAGGCGCCATGGGCCACACGCAGTTCATGCCCACCAGCTTTTTGGCCTATGCGGTGGATTTTGACGGTGATGGGCGGCGCGATGTTTGGTCCGACAACCCCACGGACGCGCTGGCCTCAACGGCGAATTACCTGAAGGTCTACGGCTATAAAATGGGCCAACCTTGGGGGCGCGAGGTGATGCTGCCGCCGGGGTTCGACTATGGTTTGGCCAATATCGAGCCGGGGATGCCGGTGAGTTTCTGGAACGCCAAGGGTGTGCGCCAGATGGATGGTGCGCTGATCCCGAATTATGGCCGCGCGGGGCTTTGGACGCCGGGGGGCTACGGCGGTCCGGCCTTTGTGGTTTTCGACAATTTCTTCGTGATCCAGCGCTATAACCGCGCCAAGCCTTATGTGACGGCGGTGGGCCATTTGGGCGATCGGATTTTCGGGGCGGATGCTTTTAAGGCCAGTTGGCCCAAGGATAACCGCCCGCTAAACCGCGCCGAGACGCGCCTCTTGCAAGAGCGCCTGACCGCCAAGGGCTATGATACCCAAGGGGTGGACGGGCTGATCGGCCCCAATTCCATTGCGGCAATCCGCGCGTTTCAGCGGGCGCAGGGGATGGTGCCTGACGGGAATGCGACGCTGGCGGTGCTGAAGCGGTTGCAGTGATTGGCCGTTGTGCCCGAAAGGCTCAACAGGCGAAGCGCTCTTTATCATACAAAAATTCATCGGGGGCGGCGCATCGTGATCGGCGATAGGGGATCGCGCCGGATGCCAAGTTGTACACATCCCCTTGCAGCCGCGCGATGATGGTCCTTTGCGCGAAGCTCAGGGCTTCACAGGCAAAATCTCCGCCACTTGTCTTGGTCACGGGATTGTAAGAGGCGCGTGGATGGCGCCAGCAAACCGCGGGGGTGTTGCCAACCGTGCTGCGCTTCCATTCCTCGGGAACACCAGCGGTATTGCCTGGATACCAAAGCCAAGCTTTGCCGCCGCTGCCCAAATAATTCACCTGAAACCCATGGGCTTTGGAAAAGCTGAGATAGGTGTAGCCGCTTTGCGGATAATCGGGAAACAAAACCGCCCGCGATGCGATCTGTGAAATTTCGCTATGTTGTGGCGATCCGCAGCTCGCTAGCGCCAGCGTTAGCGCCAAAATTACAGCTTTCATCAAGCGATAGCCCTAAATTCTTTTTTTCAATCAGCCAGCCAAGGCATCCGGCCCCCGCGCGCGGACAAAGCCATAGGCAAACCCAAGCTCAACCGCCACGGCCAAGAGTATTCCGACACCGGCAAACCCGCGCCAAAACTCATAGAGGCCCATCAAGGCGACCCCTGCCATCATACCAGACATGGATAAACAAATCATGTCGCGCAGGGGTGTGTGCGGCGCGTTTCGGGACAAGTAGCATAGCAGCCCATAGCCCAAAAACAGCATGGCGGCGCGGCGGGCCATGAAGTTTGACGAGGCGTGGGCCTCGATGCCGAAAAACCAGTGGATCACCCCCGGCATGAACACAAGCGCCGCGCAAAGGGCGAATGACAGGGCGGCGGCGTAGGTTGCGACAGTTCTATAGCACATGATCGGGCCCTCCTGATGCCATGACCATAGGACGCGCCTAGGCGCGCGGCCAGCTTTGTCTCACTGGACCGTTCGGGGGGGCTTTGTTAAAGCGCTGTGGGAAACGGTCCCGAAGACCCGAACCAAAAGAGCGCCACCCATGACCAAACATATCCCCGGCGAGAGCCTCACATCGACCTCTGGCAATCCGCTGCGCGGCACCGCGATGATCCCCGGCGATAAATCGATTTCGCATCGCTCGCTGATTTTGGGCGCGCTTTCCGTGGGCGAGACGCAAATCTCGGGGCTGTTGGAGGGCGATGATGTGCTCAACACCGCCCGCGCCATGGCGGCCTTTGGGGCGCAGGTCGAGGATTTGGGCGATGGCAATTGGTCGGTGCATGGTCTGGGTACCGGCGGCTTCCATGAGCCCGAGGATGTGATTGATTGCGGCAATGCGGGCACCGGCGTGCGGCTGATCATGGGCGCGGCCAGCACGACGCCGATCAATGTGACTTATACCGGCGATGCCTCTTTGCGCTCGCGGCCCATGGCGCGGGTGACCGATCCCTTGGCGCTGTTTGGGGCGCAGACCTATGGGCGCGACGGCGGGCGGTTGCCCCTGACCATGGTGGGCAAGGGCGAGGCTATGGGCGTGCGCTATGCCTCACCGGTCCCGTCAGCGCAGGTCAAATCGGCGGTGCTTTTGGCGGGGCTGAACGCGCGCGGCGAGACGGTGGTGATCGAGCAAGAAGCCACCCGCGATCATTCGGAACGGATGCTGCGCGGTTTTGGCGCTGAAGTGACCACCGAAGCGACCCCCGAGGGCCGGATCATCACGCTGATGGGCGAGCCGGAACTTGTGGGCCAGCGCATTGCCGTGCCCCGCGATCCCAGCTCTGCGGCTTTTCCCGTGTGCGCGGCGCTGATTGTGCCCGGCTCTGAGGTTGTGGTGCCCAATATCTGCCTGAACCCGACCCGCGCGGGGCTTTTCACCACGCTCATCGAGATGGGCGCGGATATCAGTTTCGAGAACGAGCGCGAAGAGGGCGGTGAGCCGAGCGCTGATCTGCGGGTGCGCCACTCGTCCCTGACAGGCATCGACGTGCCGCCCGAACGGGCCGCGAGCATGATCGACGAATACCCGATCCTTGCGGTGGTCGCGAGTTTTGCCGAAGGCACGACCTATATGGCTGGGGTCAAAGAGCTGCGGGTCAAGGAAAGCGACCGTATTGACGCTATGGTCAAAGGGCTCACGGCGGCCGGTGTCGAGACCCAAGAGACCGAGGATAGTTTCACGGTCCATGGGCGCGGCGGCGATGGCGTGATTGGTGGCGGGATCGCGCAAACGCGGCTCGATCACCGGATTGCCATGTCGTTTCTGGTTCTGGGGCTGGCTTCGGCCAAGCCTATGACCATCGATGATGGCAATGCGGCGGCAACCAGTTTTCCAGGCTTTGTTGATCTGATGCGCGATCTTGGCGGGGCGTTTACCCGGCCCAATCGCGGTTGATCGACCAGGAATTTAAACTCTTCCACCGAATTAACGGTAGTTAAGTGTATAAATGAGACAAGTAGCGGTGCGATTAGGACCCAGATCAAGTTGATTTTCCACCACAGGCCCAAAATGTCTTCACAGCCTTGCCCTAGGCCAGATATGCGCAGGCACAATTACCCGCCAATTCTGGCCCCCGCAGTTGACCCGCAGTTTGAATAGTGCGCCGCGTATTAAATAAGGAGCGTCTTGTGGACGTTTTGCAGATCAACAATAATCACCGCATCGTTGGTGGTTCGGACACCGTTTACTTCAACACTGGAGCACTGCTCGAGGCACACGGGCATAACGTCTCATGGTTCGCGGGGGCGCATGAGAAAAACCAACCCTGCGCCGATGAGCGGTTTTTTCCGGCGGCGGCTGACCTGTCGACCCGCCGCCCCGCAGAATTGCCCAAGTATTTTTTTAATAGCGCGGCCCGGCGCAACATGGCGGCACTGCTCGATGAAAAAGGCGCTATGGATATCGCCCATGCGCATATTTACTACGGGCTGGTGACCTCTTCGATCCTCAAACCGCTCAAGGCGCGCGGTGTGAAATTCGTCCAATCACTGCACGAGTATAAACTGGCATGCCCCGTCTATACCTTCGAGCGCGGCGGCGCGATTTGTGAGGATTGCGTGGGCGGCAGTACGTTCCAATGCGTCAGCAACCGCTGCAAAGACGGCTCACTCGTGAACAGCGCCATCGCTTGGGCGGAATTCCAAGTCTCGCGCTGGCTGGGCGACGTGAGCCTCGTGGACCAATTCATCTGTGTCAGCGGCTTTCAGGCGGGGATTTTGGCCCGCGCGGGTGTGCCCGCCGACAAGCTGACCACCTTGCATAATTTTGTCGATCCCGCCCGATTGGCCCCGCAACAAAGCGGGACGCGCGGCGATTATCTGCTCTATTTTGGCCGCATCGAAGAGCTAAAAGGCGTGGCCACCCTCACCGATGCGGTTGCCAAAACCAAAACGCCCCTGAAAGTGGCCGGAACTGGCGCTTGGAGCGAGACGTTTAAGACCCGCATCGCTGACATGGATCACGTGGACTATCTGGGCTTCGTCTCGGGCGAGCCCCTGCGCGAATTGGTGGCGGGGGCGCGGGCGGTGGTTGTGCCCTCGGAGTGGTACGAAAACTGCCCCATGACCGTGCTTGAGGCCAAAGCGGTCGGCACGCCGGTGATTGGCGCGGCTATTGGCGGCATCCCTGAATTGGTGCGCGACGGGGTGGACGGGTTTCTGTTTGAGGCAGGCAATGCGGACAGTCTTGCGGAGGCGCTGGCCAAGTTGGAGGCCGCTGATATTGACGCATTTTCGGCAGCGGCCGCGCAGGATGTGCGCGAGCGGTTCTCGCCGGATGCCCATTTTGCCAAGCTGATGACGATTTACGAACAGGTGCTTGCAGGGGCGTGATAACGCTCATCGCTTTGGCGTCAAAACACCCCTGAACCGCGCCTTATTTTCCCCCAAACCGCATCCAGCGCCGTGCTTATCTTTTCGGCGACAAAACCGTGACAATCCTGCCGCGATCCCCTATATATTGGGCACAAGAATAAAAGGCAGCGCGAATGTCAGATCCCACAGATCAACCGGCCGAATATGGCGCGGAGTCCATCAAGGTTCTCAAAGGCTTAGAGGCGGTTCGAAAACGCCCCGGCATGTATATTGGTGACACCGACGACGGCTCGGGTCTCCACCATATGGTCTATGAGGTCGTGGACAACGGCATCGATGAAGCGCTTGCGGGCCACGCGGACACGGTTTCGGTCACGATCCACGCGGATAACTCGATTTCGGTCTCGGATAATGGCCGCGGCATTCCCGTGGGTATCCACGAGGAAGAGGGCGTTTCGGCGGCGGAGGTCATCATGACCCAGCTGCACGCGGGCGGTAAATTTGACAGCAATTCCTACA
>CAYLLD010000022.1:0-24260 GCA_964384315.1 uncultured Rhodobacterales bacterium
CCTTAGTGACACTTCTGCTTTGCACAGCCAGTGACATTTCTGAATGGTGTTTACATTTGACGTATCCGGCAGCGCGCTACCCTGAAGCGCGATTTCTGTTGGAAAACAACGCGTAATCAACGGAACTGGATCGAAGGTCATTAACTCAAAGGTGCTTTTACCTGATCTAGATAGGCGCCATAGCCCTCGGCCTCCATATCCTCGCGAGCCACAAACCGCAGACTGGCCGAATTGATGCAATACCGCAGCCCGCCTTGGTCAGTCGGCCCATCCTCGAAAACATGGCCCAAATGGCTATCCCCGTGCTTTGAGCGCACCTCGGTGCGGATCATGCCATGGGTGGCGTCGCTCAGCTCGATCACATGTGCCGTTTCAATCGGCTTGGTAAAGCTGGGCCAACCGCAGCCGCTCTCGTATTTATCCGAAGAGGCAAAAAGCGGCTCGCCAGAGACAATATCCACGTAAATGCCAATGGCCTTATTGCCCAACAGCGCACCTGTGCCGGGCCGTTCGGTGCCGTTTTCTTGCGTCACGCGGTATTCCTCCGCGCTCAGGGCAGCCACGGCATCCATGTCTTTGCGGTATGTGCTCATTTTATTGCCTCACAACTGTCTTGCGCCAAAGGTATCGCATTGATCCACCCGCGCGCTTTCATAGCCACGCGCAAACCAGCGTTGGCGTTGCTCGGATGTGCCGTGGGTGAACGTATGCGGCATGGGGCGCCGTCCGGCGTTTTTTTGCAGCGTATCGTCGCCAATTTGCCGCGCGGCATTGAGCGCCTCTTGCAGATCGCCGCGTTCAAGCGAACCAAATTTTGCTTCGGCATAGCGCGCCCAGATGCCCGAAAAACAATCCGCCTGTAGCTCAATCATCACCGAGACCTGATTGCTCTCATTCTGGGTCATGCGTTGGCGTGCCGCATTGGCTTTGCCAAGCACACCCATCTCGTTTTGGACGTGATGGGCAACTTCATGGGCGACCACATAGGCTGCTGCAAAATCGCCCTTTGCACCCATTTTGCGCTGAAGCGTGCTAAAAAAGGCGGTGTCCAAATAGGCTTTGCGATCTGCGGGGCAGTAAAATGGGCCCGTTGCCCCCGATGCACCGCCACAAGGAGATTGCGTCGTGCCGCGAAACAGCACGAGCGTCGGCGCACGATATTGCTGGCCCACCTGTTCGCGAAACACATCAACCCAAACCTCTTCGGTATCCGCAAGGGTGACCGAGACAAACTGCGCCGCTGCCTGATCCTCTTCGGACAAAGGACCGCTAGAGCTGACTGTGCCCCCGCCCCCTTGCAAGAGCGGCGCGACATCTACGCCCAGAAAATACCCGAGCGCCAGCACAATTAACATGCCCACGCCGCCAATAGCAGGCGCATTGCTTCCGCCCCGCCCGCGCCGGTCTTCGATGTTGCGACTGCCGCGTCTATTTCGCCACTTCATAATAGTCCCTCGATTGATTTATTGGAGTTTTAGCGCGTTATGGGCTTGACGAAAAGCCCGTTGCTGCGCACTAGGGCGTCAACCTTGGGGCTAGCAAAAAAGCGGGTTGGCATGAAATTCTTGCGTTCGATTTATGACTGGACTTTGTCATTGGCGGAAACGCCTTACGCACTTTGGGCGCTGGCGGCGGTGGCCTTTATCGAGAGTTCGGTTTTTCCGATCCCCCCGCATCTATTGATGATCCCCATGGTGATTGCCAAACCTTATGATTGGTGGAAGATCGCTCTGGTCACAACCGTCGCCTCGGTGATTGGCGGGATTGCAGGCTACGGCATTGGGATGTTCTTTTTCGATGCCCTCGGCGCGCCGGTGCTCGAATTTTACGGCAAGATGGAATATTTCGAGGAATTCAAGGCGCGCTTCAACGCAAATGGCGCTTGGGCGGTGCTTTTTGCGGGTATGACCCCCTTCCCTTACAAGGTTATCACCATCACCAGCGGTCTAACGGGCCTGGATTTTGGCACCTTCACCATCGCGTCGATTGTGGCACGCGGGACGATCTTTTTCGTCATTGCCGGGCTATTGTGGAAATTCGGCCCGCCCATTCGTGAGTTCATCGAAAAGCGCTTTGCCTTGATGGTCACGCTCTTTCTTATCCTGCTGTTTGGCGGGTTTATGGCGGTGCGCTACCTATGAACGCGCCATCGTGGTGGATTTTTGCCCCTTTGGGCAGCGCGGCGCTTTTGGTTGCGGCTCTGGGGTTCCAGTATCTGGGGGATTTGCCCCCCTGCGCCCTGTGCATTTGGCAGCGCTGGCCACATCTGGTGGCGGTTCTCATGGGTTTTATCGTCTTTAACTCTCGTGCGCCGGGGCTGCTTTTGCTCGGCGGGTTAAGCGCCTTTGCCTCGGCTTTGATCGGGGCTTATCATCTGGGCGTCGAACGCGGGGTCTTTGAGGGCCCGGCAACCTGCACCTCTGGCCCCATTGGCGATCAAACCGCTGATCAATTGCTCGCGAATATCATGGCCGCGCCTTTGGTGCGCTGCGATGAGGTGGCTTGGGCGTTTGGCGGGGTTTCAATGGCCGGTTGGAACGCGATTATTGCCACCGGTCTGGGTTTGATTTGGTTTGCCGCTTGGGGTCAGGCGCGCAGACAGCATCTGCCTTCGGCTTAGCTTTCCAGTTCGGCATCCCAATAGAGAAAATCCATCCAGCTATCATGCAGGTGATTGGGCGGGAACTTGCGCCCGGAATTGTGCAAATCCTGCGCTGTGGGCGGCACCGCTGGGCGCTTTAGGGCCATGCTGGCTTGGCGCAGGGTTCGCGAGCCTTTGCGCAGATTGCACGGGCCACAAGCCGCCACCACATTGCCCCAAGTCGTCCGCCCGCCCCGACACCGCGGGATCACATGATCAAAGGTCATATCGCCTTTGGAGCCGCAATACTGGCAGGAAAATTCATCGCGCAAGAACAGGTTGAACCGGGTGAAGGCCACGGTTTTCGCCGGACGCACATAGTCTTTGAGCACAACCACCGACGGGATATTGATGCTCATGGAGGGTGAGTGAACTTTGGCGTCATATTCCGCCAAAATCGTCACGCGATCCAAAAAAGCAGCCTTTACCGCGTCTTGCCACGGCCAAAGCGAAAGCGGAAAATAGGAAAGCGGTCTGAAATCAGCGTTGAGCACAAGCGCCGGATGATCGCGCAAACCGGCTGCGTGCCTCACAAAGTTCTGCGAGAACTCTAGATCAGAAGTATTACCCGTCTCGGTCATCATTTCTGCCTCATGTACCGAACTATATCTTGTCAGGTCGTAGCCACAAGCCCCTATATCAGGCCCAAGTTTAGGGCCCAATATTAACGCAAAATGTGACAACTCCTTGTCAGGTCAAGGCATAAGAGGAAGGCATATGAGGGCAGCTAGGCCCCAGTTTGGCGATTTGCCCTATGCGTCCGGCGGCCGGCTAACGCGCCCGCCACAGATTATACCCGGACAGCCTGTGATCGGGGGCAGTGATGTCGGGAGACGGTGCAAGCTGCGCACCGCCAGCCAAGCAAAAGCCTGCGCCTCAAGCATGTCACCATCCAGCCCAATGGCCTCAACTGGGGCCACAGGCACCTCGATGAGCGCATCCAGAATATCCATCATCGTGGTGTTAAGTCGCCCGCCCCCGGTGATGTACCAGCCCTCAACCGGGGCAGGAAACACATCCGCCGCCCGCACCACGGTGGCGCAAGTCACCGCATTGAGCGTCGCCATAGCATCAACCAAAGGCAGACCTTTTACCAACGCGTCTAATTGGGAAAAATAGTCGCGATCCAGGGATTTGGGCGGTTCCTGAGCAAAATAGGGATCGCGCAAAGCTGTCTCGATAATCGCAGGATCAGCGCGCCCTTGCGCCGCTAATGCCCCCGCCGCGTCATAGGCTTGCCCGCTGCGCACCCGCAGCACATCATCCATCACTGCATTGCCCGGTCCCGTATCAAAGGCAAGAATCGCCCCGCTATAGGCTGGCGAAGGCTTATCCAGATCCATCCAAGTGACGTTGCCCACGCCCCCTAAATTCAGCACGGCTTGTTTGCCGCTTAACCCCATCGCCCGCAGAGCATGAAAGTGAAACAGCGGCGCAAGCGGGGCACCCTGCCCGCCTGAGGCGACATCCGCCGAGCGGAAATCCCAAACCACGGGCTTGCCCCATTTCGCCGCAAGCTGGGCGCCATTTCCGGCCTGCAAAGTGCGCCGCTTTTTGGGTTCATGGGCCAATGTCTGACCGTGGAACCCAATCAGATCGAGAGGTCCAGTTTTTAAAGTGACAAAGTTGGGACTGTGCAGCACCTCGACCAACTGATGAATTTCCGGCGACACATCCCAACCGCGGGCACCCAAAAGCGCCTCTTGGACGTCTGATGGGTAGGGAAAACTCGCCGCAGGCCCAAATTCAATACGATCCTCACCGTCGGTTTCAATCACCGCCGCATCTACCCCATCCATAGATGTGCCCGACATCATCCCAAGGACCCGAACCTTACTCATTCCCGTCTTCCCTTTACTGCTGCATCGGATATACGGAGGCTCCTTTGGAAACGCCAGTCATCGGAGGCGGATATGGCCTACAAACCTAAGTCAGAGTTCCTGAATGTTATGATCCAGCGCGGATATGTGCAGGACTGTACCGATATGGAACGGCTGGACGAGGCTTTGGTGAGTGGCGTTGTGCCCGGTTACATCGGTTTTGATTGCACGGCGGATAGTTTGCATGTGGGATCGCTGATGCAAATCATGATGCTGCGGTGGTTGCAGAAGACCGGCCACAAGCCGATCACCCTCATGGGCGGTGGCACCTCAAAGATCGGTGACCCCTCGTTCAAGGATGAGGCGCGCAAGCTGCTAAGCGTCGAGGATATCGCGCATAATCTGGCGGGTATCCAAAAGGTCTTTGCCACCTATCTTGATTTCGGCGACGGGCCTGCGGATGCGCTGATGCTGAACAACGCGGATTGGCTCGATGAGTTGAACTACGTCGAGTTTCTGCGCGATTACGGCCGGCATTTCACGATCAACCGCATGTTGGCCTTCGAGAGCGTCAAACTGCGGCTTGATCGCGAACAGCCGCTGACGTTTCTTGAGTTCAACTACATGCTGTTGCAGTCCTATGACTTTATGGAGTTGAACCGCCGCCATGGCTGCATGTTGCAGATGGGCGGGTCGGATCAATGGGGCAATATTGTCAATGGGATCGACCTGACGCGGCGGATCAACCGCAATGAAGTCTACGGCCTGACGACGCCGCTTTTGACTAAGGCGGATGGCTCAAAAATGGGCAAGTCCGTCTCAGGTGCGGTGTGGCTGAACGCCGAAAAACTCTCGTCCTATGAGTTTTGGCAATTCTGGCGCAATACGCTGGATGCGGATGTGGGCAAGTTCCTGCGGCTCTACACCGAGTTGCCCCTTGATGAATGTGCCCGTTTGGGCGCGCTTGAAGGCCAAGAGATCAACGAGGCTAAGGTGATCCTCGCCAATGAGGCCACCACGCTGGCCCATGGGCCGGATGCTGCACGCGCAGCCGAAGCGACATCGCGCGAAGTCTTTGAGGCTGGCGGGGTTGGTGAAGACTTGCCAACGATCAACGTGGCCGCCGAGGACATCTCGCTGGTGCAGCTATTGGTCAAGACCGGCCTTGTAGACAGCGGCAAAGCGGCAAAGCGCCTGATTGCGGATGGTGGTGCCAAACTCGATGACGAGACGGTCAGCGATACGGGCATGATGGTCTCACCGGATCAGATCAATGCAGGTGTAAAACTCTCCGCAGGCAAAAAGCGTCATGCGCGGGTGCTGGCCGAGTAAAATTGGCCCCGCCTCGCTGCGCCCTTTCGGGATCGCACGAAAGAAATCGACTATTAACCGCTGATGTGCCTAAAGCGCGTTGAAACTTTGTGAATTCGAATGCTGGTTGCAGGAAAGTCCGTGCCGCCGCCTAAAACTTCTGGAGCTTGCCCGTGCTTGCCACCCTAAAAAACTTCGCCGATAACCTGCCGTTCAAGCTGGACCCCAAGCAAGGTGGTGGCATCAATTTCCGCGTTGAATTGCTCGCGGGTCTAACCGTTGCTTTGGCATTGGTGCCCGAGGCTGTGGCCTTTGCCTTTGTGGCCAAGGTCGAGCCGCTGGTGGGCCTTTATGCCGCCTTTATCGTCGGTCTTATTACGGCTGTGTTTGGTGGCCGTCCGGGCATGATTTCGGGGGCAACTGGCGCTTTGGCTGTGGTCATGGTGAGCCTGGTGGTCGAGCATGGCGCGGAATATCTTTTTGCGACGGTGGTTTTGATGGGCATCTTGCAGCTTCTGGCGGGGATTTTCCGTTTGGGCAAATTCATCCGCATGGTGCCGCAGCCGGTGATGCTGGGCTTTGTGAACGGGCTGGCGATTGTCATCGGCCTCGCGCAGCTAGAGCAATTCAAAGTCGCGAGTCCTGATGGTGGCCATGTTTGGATGAGCGGGATGCAACTTGTGCTGACCCTTGGCCTTGTGCTGCTGACCATGGCGCTGGTTTGGGGCACACCCAAAGTGACCAAAGCGATCCCTGCCCCGCTGGCGGCCATTGGCATCGTCGCGCTTTTGGTGATCGGGCTGAACCTGCCCGTGCCGCGCGTCGGCGATCTGGCCTCAGTGGCAGGCGGTCTGCCACAATTCCACATCCCCGTGGTCCCCTTCAATTTTGAAACCTTGATGATCATCCTGCCCTACGCGCTTATTCTGGCCGCGATTGGCCTGATCGAGAGCTTGCTCACGCTCAATCTTGTGGGCGAGATCACCGACCAGCGCGGCGGTGCCAGCCAAGAATGTTTGGCACAAGGCAGCGCCAATGTTGTGACCGGGTTTTTCGGCGGCATGGGCGGCTGTGCCATGATCGGGCAGTCGATGATCAACGTGAAATCTGGCGGGCGCTCGCGGGTTTCGGGCATCTCTGCTGCGCTGTTCTTGCTTGCCTTTATTCTGGTGGGCAGCGGCATCATCGAGATGATCCCCCTCGCCGCTTTGGTCGGCGTGATGTTCATGGTCGTCATCGGCACCTTTGCGTGGAACTCGTTTCGCGTGATGCGCAAAGCGCCCTTGGCGGATAGTTTCGTGATCCTACTTGTGACCGTTGTGACTGTGCTCGAAGATCTTGCCATTGCGGTGATCGTCGGGGTGATTGTCTCATCCTTGGTTTATGCTTGGAACGCCGCCTCGCAAATCCGGGCAACTGTGCGCCCCTCGGCCACGGAAAAAGGCGCGCGGGTCTATGAACTTGCTGGCCCCCTATTTTTCGGTTCAGCCACCAGCTTTTCAGAGCTGTTCGACCCCACCCAAGACCCTGATACGGTGATTTTGGACTTCCAAAACAGCCGCGTTGTTGATCACTCGGCCTTGCAAGCCATTGAGGACATTGCTGGGCGCTATGAGGCGTCGGGCCGCCGCGTGATGCTGCGGCATTTGAGCCGTGACTGCCATGAGTTGCTGACAAAAGCTGGGCAGTTGATTATCGATAGTGATGACGATCCTGACTATGAGATCGCGGCGGATTATGGTGTGCGCCTCGGAGTTCTTGGCGGTAATCACTAGCGGGTACGGGCCGCGCCAACCTAAACGCTGGCATTTGGCCGCAAAAAACGTAAATTGGATGCCTGACATGTCATTCAACTGCGTGGAGCGCTCTTGCTAGAACATCTAAGCGAAGCCAATCTGGCGGCACTTTTTGGCCTTTTGGGCGGGATCGCCCTTGGCCTTGCAGCGCGCAAGGGGCGGTTTTGCACTTTGGGTGCGATAGAGGATTTTCTCTATTCCTCCGATGACAGACGTTTGCGCATGTGGGGCCTCGCCATTGGCATAGCCATCATTGCGGTCCACCTCGCCTTGGCCGCTGGGGTTTTCGCCACCAGCGACACCGTTTACCTCACAAGGGTCTGGAGCCCTCTGGCGACGATCATTGGCGGGCTTATGTTCGGCTATGGAATGGCGCTTTCGGGCAACTGCGGCTATGGCGCGCTGGCCCGACTGGGCGGCGGCGATTTGCGCTCTTTCGTGATAGTCATCGTGATGGGACTATCGGCCTATATCGCCATGTCCGGCCCTTTGGCGCATCTGCGGGTCTGGCTCTTTCCCGCCGAGGAGCGCGCAGGGTCGGTGCAAGGATTTGGCCAGCTTTTCGAGACCACGCTGGGCCTTAACCCGATCATAGCCGGGCTCGCGATAGGCACCGCATTGGTCCTGCTAGCCCTCTCGTCCCAATCCATGCGCCGCGCCCCACGTTTTGCATTTTGGGGCGCAATCGTGGGTCTTGCGGTGGCTTCGGGCTGGCTGGGCACCCATTGGATTGCGCAAAACGGGTTTGGCAACGAGCCGGTTGAAACCCACGCTTTTGTCGCCCCTGTGGGTGACACGATTTTCTACGCCATGACCGCCTCTGGCAATGCGCTGTCCTTTAGCGTTGGCTCGGTTCTGGGCGTTGTGCTGGGGGCGGCGCTTGGCTCGTTTTCCGAAGGCCATTTTCGCTGGGAAGCCTGCGACGATCCACGCGAATTGCGACGCCAGATCTTTGGGGCGGCCTTGATGGGACCAGGCGCCATTCTTGCCGTTGGCTGCAGCATTGGCCAAGGGATTTCGGCCTTTTCGGTCCTCGCCTTTAGCGCGCCGATTGCCCTTTGCGCGATCTTTGTGGGTGCGGCCATCGGTCTGCGCCAGTTGATCACCGGCTTTTCGCTGTTCCCCGGCAAGGCCGAATAGCGACAGAAAAAACGCGCCCCTAGAGGCGCGTTCTCACGTCATTGATCCCAAATTTTGAGCCCAGATTATTCTGGCACGTCATGCCATTCGATAAAGTTGATCATATCCCCAAAGGTGAAGCGATCCGAGAACCCCGGCAGGGTTGTCCCCGCGATTTTAAGGGGATGGGACAGGTCCAGCCCCTTGCCCTCAATATTGCGGTAGTTCTCCATCAAACCAATCATCACCTCGCCGATGATCCGTCCACCAACCGGGCCCATGATCTGCCCAGTTTTGGTGATGGTCTCGTCCGTTTGGTCTGCAAAACCCGAATAGACAGCGTTGTAACGGTCATCATTGAGATAGCTCACCGATTTGGGAACAAAGCGCTCAATCGGCCAATTTTGCGCAGGTTCGGTGGTCTTGGCCATATAGACCGGCCAAACTTCGGCCTCGTGGAGCACGTGATACCAAAGCGGTGTGCTGGGGACACCCAAGGTCTCGCGCACGATTTCGGGGGCATTGCGCACCCGCTCAAGCACAACCTCACTCGGGTCTTCGGTGGCCACATCCCCAAAGACAACCAGCTCAACATAAAGCCCGTCATCAATCTTTGAGGCATCCTTGGAGACGGTCAGATAATTCGCCGGAGACTCCTCTTTCTCGATGTTTTCAATCTCGGCGATGATGTCAAACAAGGCCTGCCCCGACGGGAGCCGGAACGTGCGGCCCCGTTTGAGATTGCGCGAGGCCAAAGAGCCATCACCCCCCGGAGGGACCACGCCAAATTGGTCGAGGTTCAACAAAGGACCGGGCAATTTGGTATCCAAAAGCCGTGTGTTTTGCGGCACGACATCGTCGCGGCCTGCGATTGGGAAAAACAGCGCAAAATCGATGGTCTCATTCGAAGCGACCGGGCGGAACCCGTTGCGACCGGCTGAAAAGATCGGCAGAACCTCGTCATTGGCGATCTTATATTCTTGCCGTACTTGGCTGTGACCAAACCGATAGGCGGCCGCCGAGAACTCGACCGGGATATTCGCAATTTGGGTGTTGTAAAACTTCGGCCCATTTGTCGCGATGTCCAGCGTGCGCCCAACCCCGATCACTTTTGGCAAGAAATACTCGGCCAGCATGCGGTGATAATAGTGGATTACATTGTCGCGGGCGGTTGCAAATAGCTCTTCGTCCAGATGCCGCACCAAAGCGCGCTGCTCAAACGTACCGCCCTGCTTCCAAGCCAGATAATTTGCCGCAGCCGCGCTGCCTTCATCAAGTTTTTGGACAAAGAGTTCATCGACCATCGTGTTGTGAAAGGCGATAAACGAGGCCTGAATTTGGGCCAAAAAGATGTTCTCATCATTGCGTGGATCGCCGATCAGCGCGGTGCCATCTTTACCGCGATAGAGATCATGCCTGCCGCCGGGTAGCTCTTCGCCCACGTGCAGCCGCGGAAAATCATAGAGAAACGGCGTGGCCTCAGGCCCACCACCATAGACGCAATCGAGATCCAGATCAGCGGTGCGGAAATTCTTCACCTCTTGGGGATTGGCGGGCAGCCCAAGCTGGGTCGTAACATCCAAAGTGATGTCGTGATCGATGAATTGGCCAAGAAACGTGATCCCGGCCTCAATCCCTGAATCGCCGCGCAGATCGTCATGCGCCAAGTCCTCAAGCATCGGGCCAGCCTTTTCGCCCAAGGCTTCGAGGTCGTAAATGGGGCTGGCTTGGGGCCAAAGCTTGTAAATCGCCGGATCAAAAAGACGGCTGAATTTTCCCTCTGCGGGGGCCGTGGCATAAAGACTTGGATTATAAGAGGCGGCACCGTGGTGCTGGGGTTGGGCGTGAAGGGGACCTGCGCCTAGGCTGGTTGAAACAAGCAAAGCCGTCAGGGATGAAAACCGTCTAAAAAAATTCATGAGTTCACCAGATATAGTTGTGTATCTGTGCCGCAACGCGGATTAAGGCCTTGAATGAAATAACAGCACAAAATACGGTTTAAAAATGTAATAAGGCCTGTATAGGTGCACTGCCTTTTTCCACCAATAGCGGCTTTTAGCCCGCGATTGTTTTTGACGTTTATTTGACGCGGCTACGAAATATTAGCCGCTTTGGTGAGCATTATAGGCCAAATTCAACAGTATTTGTTAACCAATTCCTTTAAGTCCGCCGCTTTAATTGGCTTGGCCATAAAGTCATTCATCCCAAATTTCCGCACCACATCGCTATCATGATAGGTCTCATCCGCCGTCACTGCGATAATTGGCAAGTTCTTTGGGGGATTATTTGAACTTGCCCTAATCTTAGATGCGGCCTCAATGCCGGAGGTTTTGGGCATGTGAATATCCATCAGGATCAAACCATAATCCGCCGGGCGCTCATTCACGCGCTCGCAGCACTCCTGCCCGTTCAGCGCAAAATCAACTTCGATTTCCAATACATCAACCAGCTCTTTCATCATGAAACGCGTATATTCGTCATCCTCGACGAGGAGGATTTTCTTTCGGTGATCCAAATCAACAGTCCCATTGTAAGCTTAGGTACGCAGTTGCAACGTCATGGTTGTAGCAAAAAGACTAGAGGGTGTTTTTGCGGTTAACTCAAGTGTGCCCCCCATCAACTCGGCAATGCGGCGACTTATCGTCAGCCCCAGACCCGACCCCCCATTTTCGCGTGTCTCAGAACTATCGACCTGCAAAAACCGATCGAAAATCGCCTCTTTGTGAGTGTTTGGAATGCCGCAGCCCGTATCGGCCACGCAAATATTGATGTGCTCGGCGCGCTTGCCCTTGGCGCTTTCGGCAGGGCTGACGATGATCGAAACGCGGCCCTTTTTGGTGAACTTAAGCGCGTTGTCTGTTAGATTATCCACAATCTGCGTCACACGGCGCGCATCCAGAGTCAAAACCTCCGGCATCTCATCCGCAAACTCAAGCTGCACATCAATATCTTTGCCAAGCTGATGATTTGACGCAATGGCCGTCTCAACCCATTGCTCCGCCAAAGGGCGAATTTTGGTTTTCTTTGGCTTTATCTGGATGGCATCAGCCTCCATTTTGGACAGCTCAAGCACATTTACCAATTGCCCCAAAAGCTGCTGCGAGGCGCTTAACCCCACTGCCGCCTGCTTTTTCTGACGTTCAGGCACATCGGCCATTTCGATCAACTGAAATAGCCCCATGATCGCATTTATTGGCGTGCGCACTTCGTGGCTCATATTTGCCAGAAATTTATTGCGGATTTCAGTGGCTTGCTGGGCCTCTTTCGCCCGCTGCTCGGCCTCTGTTTTTGCCTGATGAAGTTCGGTAACATTCTTGGCGATTGTAAAAATCTTGGACGGTGTTTTACCTTTGAACTGCACATAGGTCGAATACATCATCATGCTTGGCTCACCCCGAACCGTCACTTTGCGCAAAAGCGAAAAGGACGGGTTTTCGGGGGAGGCATCCTTTAGCTCACGCTCCAACTCGTCTCGATGCTCGGCGGGCACAATGTCACAAACGGACTTACCCTCGAGGTCTTTTGCAGAACAATCGAGCAGCCGCTCATAGGCGGAATTCGCAATTTTGATTTTGCGGCTTCCGTCGGCGATTAGCATGGGGTCAGGGGCATTGTTAAACAGCGCGGCAAAGTCTTCGGATTTGTCGCGCAGTTGAGCCAACTCGCCCGTTCTAAGCGGCTCTACCATTTGATCAAACTGCGTGGCTGAAAATTCAGGCTTAATGTCAATTGGCGTCAGACGCCGTAGCTCTTTGAGCGTAAACCCCAAATTCTCGCGCGCACCCTGGTTTACATCGCGAAATTTCAGAGTGTCTGGTGCAAAGGTGAAGACCTCGTGTTGGGCTTTTTCGACGATATTCCCAAAGCGGGAGATGGATCGCTTAACGGTCTTGCAGGCCAAAACCGAGGCGTTCAACGCGATTTGATCGCTGACGGCATCGGCCAAATCGGTGAGGACGCGAACATCCTCATCGCTCCAACTGCGGGTTTTATCGTCGATCACGCAAAGCGCGCCAAGCGGGGCCTTACCCGGCTCACCGATGGGCACACCCAAATAGGCAGTGACATTGAGCGCCGTAATGGCGTCGTTGTCCCTAACCAAGGGATGTTTGCGCGCGTCATCGACGATCAAAGGCGCGCCACTTGCTTTGACATGTTTGCAGAACGAGTGCGAAAGCGGGGTTTGCCGGAACTTGGCCAAAGGTTCATTGAACCCATGCGCGCTGGTAAAAAATTGGCGGTCGCGTTCGGGCTCAACAATAGACACCAGCGATACGGGCGCATCTAAAAATATGGACGCCAAGCGCGTAAACCTATCGAAACTTTCGGTAGGCGCGCAGTCCACAAGCGATAGATCCTTCAACGAATGATCCATTGAGTTTACCTATTCTAGGTTAGTATTTGTAAAAATTTAACTATATTTGAGTGATTCTGTCGTAAGGGCTATTTATTAAGAGCTTGTTAACCCTGTTTACGTAACCGTCAGCTATCGGCGAATAGTCTCTCACGCCTGAAATGGGCGCGTGGTTTTGCCGTGGTGAGGTACAATGAACATATTGGTACTCGAAGACGACCACCGCCTAAGATTTGCGCTCTCGGAATTTTTGGAGGATTGCGGTCATGTGGTCCAAATGGTCGAAAAAATCGGGCAAGCCTGCGACGCCTTAAAGCATTTTAGGCCCGATGTTTTGCTTTTGGATTTGATGATCGGAACGCAAACGTCGATTCAGGTCACTGGGCTTGCGGAATACCGCTGCCCCGATGCCGAGGTGGTTTTTCTGACGGGCAGTCAGATGTTTCCCAACGGCGAATTGTTCGAGCAAGCGTCAAATGCTGCAATCGTCTTGCGCAAGCCGGTCAATTTTCATGACCTTCAAGAAATGATCCTGCACATCGAGCGCACCCGCGCCAAGGCGGCCTAAGCTACGCCGCTTTGGGCAGTGAAATCGTGAAACAAGCGCCTTTGTCTTCATTGGTGGCGGTCAAAGTTCCGGACATACCGACAATCGTCCCGTAGCTAATAGATAGGCCCAGCCCCGTCCCTTTGCCCGGTTCTTTGGTCGTAAAGAATGGCTCAAACAGCCGCTCTTGGATTTCATCAGGAATGCCGCCGCCAGTGTCTTTAACATAGACAATCCCGCGCCCATCATCCCCCGCCTCGACGACAATCTGAATTTGGTGCTCCTGCTCCTCTTGCTCCTCAATCGCATCGCGCGCATTGCCCACAAGATTAAACAGCACCTGCTCAAAAATCACCTTTTCCCCGACCGCAAAAACCTCATGATCAGGCACGTGGATCTTCAGCCCGATATCGAGGGTTTGCAACTGCGTCGTCGCCAGCGAGGCCACTTCGCGCACGGATGCGCAGAGATCAAAGGGCTTCAGCACCCCCTCAGCCTTGCGCCCAAAGATACGCATATGCTCAATGATCTTCGACGCCCGTTCGGTCTGTTCGGAAATCCTTGTGAATTTTCCAACCATGTAATCCAGATCAACGCTGCCCTTTTCGATGCGGCGCTTACAATTATCCGCCGCCATGCGGATCACCCCCAAAGGCTGGTTCAGCTCATGGGCCACCCCGGTCGCCATTTCACCCAAGGTCGCCATTTTGGAGGCTTGAACAAGCTGGTTTTCGGACCTGCGGAACTCGGTAATGTCTTTGGCCGACATCACCGTGCCGATGCCTTTGACCCCGGTGAAGGCGGTCAAGAACACTTGATTTGGCGCGCGAAGAATTTCAAATGGAACGCCGTCGCCCAGAGAGGCCAGCTTTTCCACCCAAGCGTCACGCTCTTCGCTGATCTCTGGAAAGGCCCCTTCGATAAGACCCGCCCGTAGGAAGTCCTCAAGCGTAAAGCTATCGCCAAGACCGTCTAGGATTGACTGATTGAATGCCATAAAGGCGGCATTCATGAACAAAACCTCACCTTCATCGCCAAAGACAGCAACCTGCTCGGCAACCTGATCAAAGGCCGAGATCAAACGCTGCTGCGCGACGCGCGCGCGCTCAACTTCTTGCATAGATTGATGGAACACCACTGTTGCACGGGCCATGTCGCCAATCTCATCAGGGCGATCAGTATCTGGCACCTCGGCGGCAACGGCCCCTTCGGAAATTGCCGTCATACATTCAACGATCAGATCAACACGCTCTTTTTTGGCCAAAAGCTCATCTGTTTTGGCCTGAACCTTGGCGCGATCCTCCGTCAGGGCTTTGGCCATTTGGTTAAAACAAATCGCCGTATCGGCCAGTTCATCGCGGCCTTTGATTTGGATGGGACGGTCGAGATTACCCGCCGAAATATTCCGCGCGCCCTCGCGCAACCATCGCAATTGGCCCGTAAGGATAGACCCAAGGCAAAACCCGAACACCGCCACCAACGACATCCCGATGGCCGCGACGATCAGGTTCATACGAAACGCATTGGCAATGTCGTTTTCAACAGAGATGGTGGATAGACCCAGCTCAATCGAGCCGAAGGTTGTGCCTTCGACGATGATGGGTAGATCGATGTCAATAATATGATCATTCAACGCGGTCTCATAGCTGGTGTCGCGCTGGAAAGGCCTGGCCAGAATTGAGTCTTCACCCCCTTGGGACAGGACAATGCCTGTAGGGTTTTTGATGCGCAGATAGGTCAGTTCTTCGCTAGAGATCGCCGATGAAATTGTGGCGTCCAGCGTGGCCAGATCGGTGGCAATCACCGCATCGGCAACCGCATTTGCGAACACGCGGGTGGTGGATTGGGCCCGTTCAAATAGCTGCGAAGAGGCCGAGCCACCGAGGTTGAACTGGTTGATCCAAATCAGGATCGCCATCACCGTAAGTTCGATGATGGCAATCCCAAAGACGGTTTTTAGCCGGAAGGACATGCAACGTCTCCGCCTGCGTGAACAATGCCCGTGTCATCGCGCGCCATGCTGAGGCCGCGCACATCATCCCAATCCGCATCCTCGCCAACTTCAAAGCCGCGCATCCCCACACCTTGCACAAGTTCAGGCTGGGCAGCGGCCAAACGCATCAAAGCCGCTTGGATGCGATCGACCAATTCGCCGTCAATCTCATTATGGGCCGCGATGGCGTGGGGGGTGAAACTCTCGGTTTCATAGATAATTTTCAGGTTGGCCCTGATCTCAGGATCAAGTGCGTTCAGGGTCCGAGTGACGCCGCCCCCCGCTGGAAAGAGCCCCGCCGCGACCGCGCGATAAACGCTGTCGTGGGATTTGACGTAATTAGGCTCAAAAGAGACGCCATTTTCAGTCAGGGTCGAGCGGGTCAGGATACTCGCGCCAAATGCGCCCGGAGATGGAAAGGCGACCTGCGAGCCGCCAAGATCGGTTACCGTTTCAATGGCGGCATCGGCACGGGCGACGATCACGCCCTTCAGGCGCTTTTGTGATTGGCGGGCAATGGCGCGGTAGTCGGCCTCGCGCGAGAAAATCGCGTAATGCATCGGGTTCATATAGGCCATGTCATAGGCCCCCGCCGCGAGGCAGGCCTCGAAGGTGGGGATATCTTTTGTAGTCTGAAAGCGGAAGGTCACACCGGTTTCGGCCCCAAGCTCATCCATCAAAGGCCCCCACATTTTCGCAAGGCGGCTCGCAGATTGCTGCGGCACGATGCCAAAGGTCAGAACCGTGCCCTCGGGCGAGTTTGCGCCATGTGACGGCAAGGCAAAGGCCAAACTGGCACTCAAAACTGCGGAGAAAATCGACTTCATAGGGAGTAGCTTCATGGGTAACCCTTTTATCTTGCACGTTTTTGTTGAGCGGCCGCCAGTTTTTGACGCAGCGGGACACCATCATTGCATTCAAGCGCGCCCTCAATGGTGGAGACGAGCCGGGCGGGCATTAGAGGCTTGGGTAGAAATTTGAACACACCCTCTTGGCGTGAGCAGTCCAATTTGTCCGGATCGCCACTGAGCACCACATAGGTCAGTGAGCGATCAGCGAATTTTGCTTTGGCACGAGAGACAAATTGAATGCCATTGGCATTGCCGCGCTCATTGGCAAAATGGACATCGGTCACCACAACGCGGATATCGTGGTCGGTTTCCAAAAGCTTCATGCCAGCCTCAACGTTATGGGCGGCTATGGGCGTCCAGCCTTCGATTTGAATGACATCATAAAGCTCTTCGAGGGCTTCGTGGTCGTCTTCAATCAGTAGAATTTTGGTAGGATTTGGTGCGTTTGGGATAGGCTGAGGGTCGGTTTGCACCCCCTCTTGGGTCTTTGCTTGAATGGCAGACATGTTTTACACTCCCCGAACTAACTACGCTTACCCCATTACTCATACACAGTATTCATTAGTATACAATAACTTGTTTGGACCATGGTTGACCAAATATTAATAAATAGTTTTATGAAAAATTGTCTAAATCAAATATACTTTTGAATATTTTCAACTAATATATCAACATCCAACGGCTTTGATAGACAAGCCGATGCGCCCAGGTTCAAGGCTTCATCTTCATTCGACTTTGCCCCGTGACCACTGACCACGAACAGTTTTGACGCCACTTCGCGGTCACGCAGCTTCTGCAAAAAGTCTAAACCGCCCATTTTTGGCATTTTTAAGTCCGTGACGATGACATCAAACTTACAATCATCACAAATATCCAAGGCTTCGATTGCGGATTCAGCTGTGGTGACAACATAATCCTCAAATTCCAACGCCTCGCGCAATTCCTCGCGGATCATCTCTTCGTCATCAACAATCAGGACGCTGGCCATATCGTCTCCATGAATTTGGCCAACATATAGCCCAACTCGATTAAGACACTGCTAACTTGGAAATTCAGCCGAAAAAACGAGCCTACCTAAGTAGGTCTAGGCCACTTGCGAGGTCTCATTGATAACAGATTTGACCTGTTTGGTTTTTGAAAGCCCGCGCAAAATCATGCGCAGCTCAGGCTCAAGCACCATATGTGCTGCCTTTTTAACCGAGAACCATTTGCGCCTGCGCTGATGCCGTTCGGGCCAGTTCTTTTTGATTTTATCAACCCTAAGTGCGTAAACAGCCACCTTGCATGGGATGCGTTTATTCTCCCCTGCCCGTTTGATGTATTTATAATTGCCAAGCTTTTCGCGCACCATTTTGCCTTTGACGCCAGCCTCTTCGAGCGCTTCGATCTCGGCAGCGCGCCACGGCTTTTTGCCGGGCATCGTCCAGCCCTTAGGCGCAAGCCAACGCCCAGTGCGCCGAGACGTCACCAGCAATATCTCGAGTTTGCCCTGCTCCGTTTCGCGGATTGGCAGCGCTGCAATTTGTTTTTTATACTTCATAACGTTTCTTGCCTGTGTCGCGAATATAAGGTGAACGGCGTTAAAATTCTACCCCTAGGTCATGTTAAACCCCGACGATGCCGCCAAAATTGCGATAATGCGCCGAGCAACAGGCCGCGGTTCAATCTCTGCCCCCGCTTGGAACACCGGAAAAACCGCGCTATAGCGGCCAAAACAACAAGCAGAGGGCCAAGCCATGCGCAGCGCGTCAGTGACCCGCAAGACCAATGAGACCGACATCACCGTCAAGATTGACCTTGATGGCACGGGGGTATGCGACAACCAAACTGGCATTGGTTTTTTCGACCACATGCTCGATCAACTCAGCCGCCACGCGCTGATTGATATGGAAATTCGCTGCACGGGAGATTTGCACATCGACGACCACCACTCGGTTGAGGATGTGGGCATTGCTTTGGGATCGGCGCTCTTGGAGGCTATGGGCACCAAGGCGGGCATTCGCCGTTACGGCTCGTGCAATCTGCCCATGGATGAGGCGCAGGTGCGCGCGGCGCTTGATCTGTCGGGGCGGCCGTTTTTGCTGTGGGATGTGCCCTTTGATGCGCCCAAAATCGGGACGTTTGACACCGAGTTGGTCCGCGAATTTTTCACGGCCTTTGCAATGAATTCCAAAATGACGCTGCATGTGGACAAATTACATGGCGCCAATGCGCACCACATCGCCGAGGCCGCCTTTAAGGCCGTGGCCCGCGCCTTGCGTGACGCCCTAGAGGCGGACCCGCGCCGCGAAGGCGCAATCCCCTCGACCAAGGGCGCGCTTTGACCACGGTTATCATCGATTACGGCTCTGGCAATCTGCGCAGCGCTCAAAAGAGCTTTGAGCGGATGGCCGATGCCCCGGACCAAATCATGCTCAGCGCACGACCCGAGGATGTCGCGCGCGCGGATCGCGTGGTGCTGCCGGGTGTGGGCGCTTTTGCGGATTGCCGCGCCGGGCTGATGGCTGTTGATGGCATGGCCGAGGCTTTGAGCGAGGCGGTGCAGACCCGCGCGCGTCCCTTTTTGGGAATTTGTGTGGGCATGCAGCTTTTGGCCGATCTTGGCCTTGAGCATGGGCTTGAAACGCCGGGCTTGGGTTGGATTGGCGGCACCGTTGCCCCGATTGCCCCCGATGATCCAAGCCTGAAAATCCCGCATATGGGTTGGAATGCTCTGAACCTGACTGATCATCCGCTTTTTGCGGGGATCACCTCAGGCGATCATGCTTACTTTGTGCATTCCTATGCGCTTGCGGCGCGTGAGCCGAGGGATGTTGTGGCCACCACGGATCATGGCGGCCCGGTCACAGCAGCCGTGGCGCGGGACAATATTTTCGGCACGCAGTTTCACCCGGAAAAATCTCAAGCCACCGGGCTGCGCTTGATCAAAAACTTCCTGAACTGGACCCCATAAGCCCGACGCGCTAGCCTCGCTGGCAAAAAGGGAGGTGACGATGGCGTTGCCTGATTTGGGCTTTGACCCGGCTCATGTTTTCATTGATGGACGTTGGCGCGCTGGCGAAAGCGGCGCGCATTTGGCGCTGGAAGACCCGTCAAGCGGTCAGGAAATTGGCGAAATTGCGCGGGGCAGCGGGGTGGACATCGACGCCGCTGTCGCCGCTGCGCAATCCGCACAGCAAGGCGCTTGGGGTCAAATGAGCGCCGCAGATCGCGGGCGGCTGCTTTTGGCGCTGTCTCATGCGGTTGCCGCGCGCACCGAAGAGCTGGCCCATCTCGAAGCCCTCGATGTTGGCAAACCCCTGACCCAAGCCCGCGCCGATGCCCGTGCCCTCGCCCGCTATCTTGAGTTTTACGGCGGCGCGGCGGATAAATTGCACGGCCAGACAATCCCCTATCTTGCTGGCTACACCGTCATGACCCTGCGCGAGCCCCACGGTGTGACCGGGCATATCATCCCGTGGAATTATCCGATGCAAATCATCGGCCGCTCCGTTGGCGCGGCGCTTGCCACGGGCAATGCGGCGGTGCTTAAACCCGCCGAGGATGCCTGCCTAAGCGCGCTTGCCTTTGCCCAGATTGCCCATGACGCGGGCCTGCCGCCGGGTGCATTGAATGTGGTGCCGGGGCTTGGGGCCGAGGCGGGGGCCGCGCTTGCGGCCCATAAAGACGTGCAGCATTTGTCGTTTACAGGTTCTGTCCCGGTGGGGGCGGCTATTCAGGCGGCGGCGGCGCAAAACATCGTGCCTGTTACCCTTGAGCTTGGCGGAAAATCTCCGCAAATCGTCTTTGCCGATGCTGATATCGACGCCGCTCTGCCCTTTTTGGTGGGAGCGGGCATTCAAAACGCAGGCCAGACCTGTTCGGCGGCCAGCCGCATTCTGATCGCGCGCCCCATTTTTGACGAAGTTGCCGCGCGGATGGCCGCGCGTTACCGGTCGCTTGTGGTCGGCCCTGCACTTAGGGACCATGATCTTGGGCCGCTGATATCGGCCAAGCAAAAGGCACGGGTTGACGATTTTGCACAGGCGGCGGGCGACGGCACCGTTTTGGCCACAGGCCAGATCCATGAAGATGCCCCGACCGGCGGCCATTACACACCGCCCCTTCTGGTCACCGGGCTTGATCCGGCCCATAGGCTTGCGCAGGATGAGGTGTTTGGGCCGCTGCAGGTGCTCTTGCCTTTTGACGATGAGGCAGAGGCCGTTTCCATCGCCAATGGCACTGATTTTGGCCTCGTTGCCGGGATTTGGACCCAAAACGGTGCGCGGCAAATGCGGGTGGCGCGGGCGCTGAACAGCGGGCAGGTCTTTATCAACAACTACGGCGCAGGAGGCGGCGTTGAACTGCCCTTTGGCGGCGTCGGGCGATCGGGTCATGGCCGCGAAAAAGGCTTTGAGGCGCTCTACGGGTTCACGCGGCTCAAAACGGTTGCGAATTTTCACGGGAGTTAGAGATGCGTTTGGCAAATAAAACGGCGATTGTAACCGGGGGCGCTTCGGGCTTTGGCGCGCAGATCGCGCGGCAATTCGCAGCGCAGGGCGCAGATGTGCTGATTGTTGATCTGAACGAGACTGCAGGTGCAAAACTTGCAGCCGAGATTGGCGCGGCATCCATGGGCGCGGATGTCTCGCAAGATGCCGGATTTGCCCAAATTGCGGCCCATTTTGAGCGCGTGGATATTTTGGTCAATAACGCCGGGATCACCCATCTGCCCGCGCCGATGGAGGATATCGATGAGGCCGAGTTCGACCGGGTTTTTGCGGTGAACGCTAAATCCGTCTATTGGTCCGCGCGCCATGTGGTGCCCAAGATGAAATCCAAAGGCGGCGCAATTTTGAACATTGCCTCAACCGCCGGGCTGTCACCGCGCCCGGGGCTAACATGGTACAATGCGTCAAAGGGCTGGATGATAACCGCGACGAAATCAATGGCCGCCGAACTGGCAAACGCGGGGATAAGGGTCAATGCGCTGTGCCCCGTGGCCGGAGAGACCCCGCTATTGGCGAGCTTTATGGGTAGCGACACGCCCCAGATGCGGGAAAAATTCCTAAGCACCATCCCCTTGGGGCGGTTTTCAACCCCGCAGGATTTGGCCAATGCCGCAATTTTCCTATGCTCCGACGAAGCCAGCATGATCACCGGGGCGGCCCTTGAAGTCGATGGCGGACGTTGCATCTGATTTGACTTGATCAGCGCAGACAAAGGGGCCAACCATTGGCCATGACAACCGACCATCAAACATCCGACCTCGAAACCCGCATCCGCGGCAAACGCGATGATTTGATCGCGCTAACACAAGCCTTGATCCAAATCCCAACCCTCAATCCGCCGGGCGAAAACTACCGTGAGATTTGCGAGTTTCTCGCGGCACGTCTTGGGGCCCGTGGCTTTGCGACCGAGTTCATTCGCGCCCATGGCACACCGGGTGATAGCGATAAATATCCCCGGTGGAACTTGGTGGCACGCCGTGATGGGCACCTTGGCGGACCCTGTGTGCATTTTAACAGTCACACCGATGTGGTCGAGGTTGGTCTTGGCTGGAGCAAAGCCCCCTTTGGCGGCGAGCTTGAGGACGGGCGGATTTATGGGCGCGGGGCTTGTGATATGAAGGGCGGTTTGGCCACTTCGATCATCGCTGCTGAGGCATTTTTGGAAGCCCACCCTGACTTTACCGGCGCCATCGAGATTTCCGGGACCGCCGATGAAGAAACCGGCGGCTATGGCGGCGTCGCTTATCTGGCGGAGGCGGGTTATTTCGCCCCGACCCGCGTTGATCACGTGATCATTCCCGAACCTTTGAACAAGGACCGCATTTGCCTTGGGCACCGCGGCGTTTGGTGGGCCGAACTTGAAACCTATGGCAAAATTGCCCATGGCTCGATGCCGTTTTTGGGCGATTGCGCGGTGCGGCACATGGGCGCGGTGATCTCTGAGATGGAGAGCAGTCTTTTTCCCGCCCTTGCACAAAAGCGCACCGCCATGCCGGTTGTTCCCGATGGGGCCAAGCAATCGACGTTGAATATCAACTCGGTCCATGGTGGCGAGCCCGAGCACGAGCCGGATTTCAACGGCTTCCCTGCCCCATGCGTGCCCGATAGCGCGCGGATGGTGATCGATCGGCGGTTTCTGATCGAAGAAGAACTAGACGATGTCCGCAACGAGTTTCGCGAAGTTTTGGACAAAGTGGCAGCGGATCGGCCCTCTTTTCGCTATCAACTACGGGAATTGCACCATGTCATCCCTTCGATGACCAAAAAGACCGCCCCCGTGGTTGAGGCCACCGCCCGCGCAGTTGCAGCCGTTTTGGGCAAAGCCGCGGATTATGTAGTCTCGCCGGGCACCTATGACCAAAAACACATCGACCGGATTGGGCGTTTGAAAAACTGCATCGCCTATGGGCCGGGGATTTTGGAACTGGCCCATCAGCCCGATGAATATATCGAGGTGGATGATATGGTCGATAGCGCTTGTGTGATGGGGCATGTGTTGACCCAGCTTTTGACGCCACAACACACCTGAGCACCCCACCTGCGCCAACCACCCAAGCTGTATCCTTTACCCTCCTTTGGGCCTCGTGCTAGAAACTACTAAACAATTCAGGGAAACCCGTGATGAAACACCTTCGCCTCGCCGCTTTGCTCAGCTTTTGCGCCACAAGCGCCTTTGCCGTTGATACCGAGATCACCATCGGCCAACAGCTTGAGCCGCCGCATCTTGATCCTACCTCCGCCGCTGCGGGGGCCATCGACCAAGTGCTTTACGCCAATGTGTTCGAAGGTCTTACGCGGTTTGGCGCGGATGGGTCGATTAATCCGGGGCTGGCGCAAAGCTGGACAATTTCCGATGACGGGCTGGTCTATACCTTCGCCTTGGCGCAGGGCGTTAAGTTCCATGACGGCACGGTGATGGACGCACAGGACGTTAAGTTCTCGCTCGATCGTGCCCGCGCAGAGGATAGCACCAATGCGCAAAAGGCGCTCTTTGAGGGCATCGCTGATGTGGCGGTCACAGACCCGCACACAGTTGCGATCACCCTCAGTGCGCCCGATGGCAACCTGCTGTTCAAACTCGCTTGGGGCGATGCGGTCATTGTTGCGCCGGAGAGCATTGAAACCATCCAGACCAATCCCATCGGCACTGGCGCGTTCAAGTTCGATAACTGGGTCCAAGGCGATAAAATTGAATTGGTGCGCAACCCGCAGTATTGGGGCGTGCCTGCGATTTTGGACAAAGCGACGTTCAAATTCATCTCGGACCCGACCGCAGCTTTTGCTGCGATGATGGCCGAGGACATCGATGCCTTTATCGGCTTCCCTGCCCCGGAAAACCTGCCGCAATTCGAGGCTGATCCGCGCTTTAACGTGCTCATCGGCTCGACCGAGGGTGAGACGATCCTCTCGACCAACAATCTCATGCCCCCTTTGGATAACGTCAAAGTTCGCAAGGCCATCGCCCATGCCATTGACCGCCAAGCGATCATTGATGGGGCAATGTTCGGCTATGGCACGCCAATTGGCAGCCATTTTGCGCCGCATAACCCGGCCTATGTCGATCTGACGGGCAATTCTGCTTACGATCCAGAACTTGCCAAATCGCTCTTGGCTGAGGCGGGCCTACCCGATGGCTTTACGACCACGCTGAAACTGCCCCCACCCTCTTACGCGCGGCGCGGCGGTGAGATCATCGCCAGCCAGTTGCGCGCGGTGGGCATCCAGACCGAGATTACCAATCTGGAATGGTCGCAATGGCTCGAAGAGGTGTTTCGCGGCAAAGATTTCGGCCTGACCATCGTCAGCCACACCGAACCTATGGATATCGGCATCTACGC
>CAYLLD010000023.1:0-24137 GCA_964384315.1 uncultured Rhodobacterales bacterium
GTGAAGGCTGCCGCGCTTAGATCGACGCTATCGAGCCTGTGCTGGGCAAGCCCGTGGCTGGAGGCCTCCATGGCCGCGTGGCTGATGCCCTCATTGGCCAATTCGCTCAAAAGCCGGTGCAAGGTGATCGGCTCGGGGGTTGTGTGCGACAGGGGGGCGGCCAGCGCGCCTTCCACGCCCACGGTGCCAAAATTTACCGCCGCAGCCCCGCAGGCCTCCCAGATTTGCCGCAGGAAACTGGACACGGAGGTTTTGCCATTGGTGCCGGTGATCGCCGCAATCACCTCGGGCTGGCCGTCGAAAAACCGCGCGGCAGTTTGCGAAAGCGCTAGGCGCGGATGCGGGGTCGTTAAAACGGGGAGTGTGAACTCAGGGAGGTTCTGCTTGATCCAATCCGCGCCAATCCCGTCGGTGAGCACCGCTGCCGCGCCCATGCGCCGCGCATAATCGGCAAACTCTGCACCGTGGACATTCTCGCCCGGCATCGCCGCAAACAAATAGCCCGCCGCCACCTCGCGGCTATCCACCGCAAGACCTGCCAGCACCAGCTCTCCGATGCCCAACGCACCAGCAAGGCCATCGAGCCCCAGTGCCGTTAATGATTTACCGTTCAAACCTGCCATACCCTGCCCGACTCATTGATTTGCCAGATGTACCTGTAACTTGGCTTGGTTCAAGTCACTGGCGGGCAAATCGCTTGGCAAATTCTGTGGCAAATTACGATCAGAAACGCGCATCCCCAAAAGCGGGCCAACGCGGCGGATCATCTCACCCGCAACCGGGGCAGCGGTCCAACCGGCGGAACGCTTGGGCTTGCCGTCGATCTCAATTTGCGGCTCATCAAGGGTGACCACGAGCACATAGGCAGGGTTCGAAACAGGAAAGACCGCCGCCACATTCGCGATCACTTTGTCCTCGTAGTAACCCCCTGCAGGGTTCGGCTTTTCAGCAGTGCCCGTTTTGGCCCCCACCTCATAGCCCGGAATATCCAACAGCCCTGCGGTACCATCGGTCACGACTTTGCGCAGCATATAGCGTAGCGATGCAGAGGTTTGACGCGAGATCACGCGAAAGCTGGTCTTGTTTTGATGCCCGTCCTTCAGGAGCGTTGGCTTGATCCGAATGCCCCCGTTGGTGAGGGTGGCATAGGCGCTCGCCAGATGGAGCGGCGAGGCCGAAAGCCCGTGGCCATAGGCGATGGTGATCGTCGAAATCTCGGACCACCGCTTGGGAAACAGCGGCTTGGTCACTTTGGCCGATGGCAACTCAAGCGGGGTTGGATCAAGCATCCCCAGCTCGTCCAGAAGCGTGCGCTGCGCGTCGGTGCCAAACTCAACCGCCAGCCGCGCCGAGCCGATATTCGAGGATTTTACCAGCACATTGGTGAGCGATTGGTACGGGGCAAGCGAGCGGTTGTTGAACTCGCGAATGTTAAAGCGGCCCCAGCGCATCGGCTTGGTATCCACCAATGTGTCGGGGGTGGCGATGCCCGTTTCAATCGCGGAGGCTGCGGTAAAGAGCTTATAGGTAGAGCCGAGCTCATAGACCCCCTGTGCTGCGCGATTGAACAGCGGGCTATCCCCCGGATCACCGGATTTGGGCGCGGCTGGGGGGTAATTCGGGTCAAAATCCGGCAGCGATACCAGCGAGAGCAGCTCTCCGGTTTTTGCGTCCATCAAAACCGCAGCACCGCCTTTGGCGTTCATCAGTTTGATGCCCTGATCGAGCATACCGCGCATTGCGTATTGGATGGTCAAATCGAGGCTGAGGGTCAAATCCGTGGGCGCAACCGTGTCGGTGCCGCGCAAAGGGCGATCGAACCAGCGCTCTACGCCTGCGCGCCCGACAACTTGGGCGCCCGCCACATCCTCGGTGCCAAATCCTGCCCCGCCCAGCACATGGGCCGCAACCTGTCCCGCCGGATAGACCCGCACTTCGCGTTTGCCCACAATGATGCCCGGATCGCCGATATCGAAGGCGGCTTGGGCTTGTTCGGGCGAAATGCGCCGTTTGATCCAGTAAAATCGGCCCTTTTGCGAGAGCTTGCGCGCCCATGCCACCGTATCAAGATCAGGGAAAATCCGCGCCAAAGCCGTGGCCGAGGCAATCGGATCCAGAACATCGTTTGTGCGGGCATAAAGCGATGGGGTGACCATGTTTGTGGCCATCAAACGGCCTTCACGGTCGTAAATGTCGCCGCGCGCAGATGAAACGCGGGTCTGGGTGACGCGGCGCGCATCGGCAGGGTCAACGCTGGTCGCAATCAGCGTCATGCGCGCGCCCACAAGGCCAAAACCACCGATAAAGACCAGCCCAATGAGCACAATCCGCAGCCGTGCCCGCCATAATTCAGCAGCGCGCTTAGCACGCGCCGCCGCAAGGCGCGCCTGTGCGGCCTGCAGATCAGGGTCTTCGCCGTTTTCACGGGCAGCAATGATACGGGCAAGCGGTCTTAGGGGACGACGGATCATGATACGTTACTGCGCCCCCTGCGATGAGATAGCGGTGATAGCTTCGATCGCATCAGCCGTGGCATCGGCGGGGCTTCGGGCAAGGTTAGGCTCTAAGCGCGGAAAAGCCACGTGCTGCACCTTCATGGTTTGATCAAAAGCCACCGGCCCCAGCCGCAGCACATCAAAATTCGCATCAGCCAAACGCATCAGCCGCTCGGGCCGGTTCAAATAGGCCCATTCCGCACGGGCCATCTCGATCTTCTCGGCCTCGGCGGCGATCTCTTTTTTGAGATCATTGACGTAGCGGGTAGCTGCGCGGGTGTCGTAGTTGATCTTATAGGCCCAGCCCGCGAAACCGACCAAAATGCCGATGGAAATCAGGTAAAACAACGTGCGCATCAAGAGCGTCCTTTCGCGTTGGCGTGGGGGCGCGAAAAACGGGGCAGGCCAAGGGCATGGGCATCGACGTCGCCTGCGGGGGCATCAAGGCGTTTAGCGATGCGCAACTTGGCCGAGCGTGAGCGGGGATTGGCCGCAAGCTCGGTCTCGTCGGGGGCGACGGCGCGGCGGGTGATGGCCGAGAATTTTGGGGCGGCGGCTTGCTCTTCGGGTTGAAAGCGATTGGGGCGCGGGCCTGCGCCTGAGCGGGTCTGGATGAAGCGTTTGACGATGCGGTCTTCGAGGGAATGAAACGTCACCACCGCCAGAAACCCGCCGGATTTCAGGACCGCCTCGGCGGCAACGAGGCCGCGCACCAATTCGCCCAACTCGTCATTCACCGCGATGCGCAGGGCCTGAAAGCTGCGGGTGGCGGGATGGGCTGCGCCCGGTTTGGCGCGGGGCAAAGCGCTCTCGACAATCGCGCAAAGGGCGGCGGTGCTGAGGATCGGGGATGCGGCGCGGGCGGCCACGATGGCCTTGGCGATGCGCCGCGACGCCCGCTCTTCGCCGTATAGGTAGAGAATATCGGCCAGATCGGCCTCGTCCGCCTCATTGACGATATCCGCGGCGCTGGGGCCCGATTGCGCCATGCGCATGTCCAGCGGGCCGTCTTGCATAAAGGAAAAGCCACGGGCGGCCATGTCGATTTGCATCGACGAGACGCCGATATCGAGGACAACGCCGTCCAGCTCAGGGGCCTCGTTATCGCGGGCGATTTGGTCCAGATCGCCAAAGCAGCCCTCAACGGCCTGAAACCGCGCGCCAAATTCGCCAGCCCAGGTTTGGGCGCGGGTCAGCGCCTCGGGGTCGCGGTCAACGCCGATCACCCGCGCGGCGCCGTTGTTGAGCAACGCACGGGCATAGCCCCCTGCCCCCAACGTGCCATCAAGCCAGACCCCCGAGATCGGGGTGAGTTTTTCGATCAGCGGCTCAAGCAGCACGGGGATGTGCGGCGCGGCTGCGTTTTGATCTGCGGTTTGATCTGTTGCGTTTGGTTGTGTCGGCGCGGCCATCACTCGGCCTCGGCTTTGCGCGGACGGCGCAGCGCGCGGAACGGATCGCCGCTCTTGGCGGTCACACTGCGCGCGGCGCGCATGGCTTCATAGGCGGCGGGCTCCCAAATCTCGAAATGCTTGCCGCGCCCCACGAAAATCACGTGATCATCATCACCCACATGCCCGCGCATCTCTTTAAGACCCATGCGCCCTGCGTCATCGACCTCGAAGTAATCCGCGTTTTCATAGACGATATCTTGCAGCTCTTCGCCCTCTTCGGAGAAATCGCCCAGATCGTTTACCTGCGCGCAAAGATCCGCATAGCTCTCGATGGAATAGCCCATGAGGCACTTGGACTTGCGCCCATGCATCAGCACGATCTTGCACTTGCCCTTTTGCTTGTCCGTGCAAGCCAGATCACCCTCTTGGGCCACAAAGCGAAAGTTCGACGGCAGTGAGACGCGGCCTTTCGCGTCCACTTTGTGCTTTGCTTTGCCGACGAATGGCTGGATCGCCACGGGCCTGCTCCTCAAGGGTTTGGGCGAAGGGCAAACTTGACCGGTAAAACGAGAAGCGGCGGAGGTGCTACTGCCTACACTCTCCGCCGCATGGGTCCGTTTGGGCCTCGTTCCGACTTCGCGTCGGTTATGTTCAGAGAAAAACGGCTGCCTGTATGAACCTGCCAGTTCGTGCGGGATTTTCCCGTCTTTTTATCGTGTCTCTCTGCTCTTTATGGGATCACCCTAGCTTGGGCAGATCATCCGATCAAGTAATTTCTGGTGATAAATAGTGATTTTCATGGTCAAAATTTGCGTCAGAAATTTCAGTGGCTCATCTGGCCCTTCTTGCGTTGCGCACCACAAGATGTAGATTTTACTTGTTGCAGATGTGAAACAAAGGGCCGCGGCGGGCTGTTTCACTCTGAACCACTCCATAAGAATCATACCTGCGCTGCACAGGCAAACCATTTGGCGCGGTCAATTTGCAGTCAATTTACAGTTGAGTCTTTTCGGTCACGCTTTGGCAGATCCATTGCCTTTAGAGACCATCCCCGCGCGGCACGCCTCGCATATCCTCACACGGCTTTTATTGTGGTTTGGCAAGGCGCATTTGGTATTATGAAGACGAACAGGAGATGATCCATGAGAACCGTTCGCGTTGAACACGACTACCCCGTGCCCCCCGCCCAGCTTTGGCAGATCGCCACGGATTACGACGCACTGGCCGAAGTGATGAAGGGGCTGATCAGCTTTGAGGGGCTTCCCGCAGGTCGCACGCATACCGGACAAAGCTTCACAGTCATGGTCTCGCTCTTCGGGCGCCTGCCCAAACAGCCCTATTTCATGGAGGTTTTAGAGTGCGATGACGCGCGGATGGTTCTGCGCTCGTCCGAGCGGGGCGCGGGTGTCAAAACATGGAACCACACCTTGACCGTCAGCCAAACCGCGACGGGCAGCCGCATGAGCGATCACATCGACATCGAGGCGGGGCTGATGACCTTACCCTTCGCGCTTTGGGCAAAATTCTTATACAAAGCGCGCCACAAACCCCGCCTGAGGCTGTTGAACCTCAGCGATTAGCTGCGCGCCAGAGGGTCACGGCAGCCCCAGCCAAAGCACCTGATCGCCCGCCGCCGCTTTGGGCGTTTGGTCCTTGGCCAAGAACTGGATCGCGCCGGAACCGGCGATGGTGGCCAGAATTTCGGCCGAGGGGCGCTCCGCGAGGAAGGCCTCTAGGTCGTGGGTCTCATCGAGGCCAGTGATGGTGAATTCATGTCCTGCCTCAACCCGGCCCGACAGCTCTTCAAAGCTAAGGCCACTGCCAAGGGCGCGCCCCCCAAGGGTGACCGGCAGGTTGTGATCGTCATCCTCGTGACGCCCGACCTGAAACACCTCGCCGCGGCCAAATTCGGGGCCGAAATCCGTGCAGATCAGCGCATTATACGCGTCATCCTCGCTGGCGGCGATCAGGGTGCCGTAATGATTCATCGGGATGTGATGCTCGGCGGCCTCGGATAGGATTTCGCCGTAATACGTCTCAAGCCCCGCGCTTTTGGGGCGGTGCAAACGCCAGTAGTTTGCATCGGCCATGAGCACGGGCAAATCCGCCTTGAGCAGCGTTGTGCCCAGCGCCGTGGCCCAAGGCGAGGCACCGGCGATGATCACGCCTTCGGGGCGGGTCGATGTGAGGTTGAACAGACGCGCCAGCGGCACCAGCGAGAACCCGTGGATCACCACGGTTGCCGCCACGAGGGCAAAGGCCAAAGGCGCAAGCGCCGCGCCATCGGGCACGCCCAATTCCGCCAGCCGTGCGCCAAAAAGGCCCGAAACCGCAACAGCCACGACACCGCGCGGCCCGATCCAGCTGACTAAGACGCGCTCGCGCCACGGCATATCCGTGCCCAAAAGCGCGATGAAGACCGCCAGCGGCCGGGCGAAAAAGATCACCAGCCCGACAAACAAGAGCGCGCGCCAGTTGAGCATCCCCAAGGTGCTGGCATCCAATGACGCGGCGAGCATCACGAAGACGCCCGAGACCAAGAGGATCGTGACGTGCTCTTTAAAGCGGCGCAATTCGGTCAGGCTTGGCAGCGGCGAGTTGGCCATCACGAGGCCCATGACCGTCACCGCCAAGAGCCCGCTTTCGTGCAGGATCAAATCCGTGGCCGCATAGACGAACAAAAGGACCGCGATGAGCACGGGAACTTTCAGGAACTCGGGCACATGGCCGTTGAGGAAGGCCCAGATGATCAGTTTGGCGGCGGCCCAGCCTGCGATCAGCGCAACCACGATGCCCTGGACCAAGTGCCATGCAGCCTCGGCCATAGTGCTCGCACCGTAAAGGGCGGCGATGACTTCAAAGGCCAGCACGGCGGCCAGCGCGCCTACGGGATCGTTGACGATGGCCTCCCAGCGCAGCACGCTTGCGGGGCGAGAGGCCAGCCGCGATTGGCGCAAAAGGGGTATGATGACCGTGGGGCCCGTGACAATCAAAATGCCGCCAAACACGGCCGCGGATTCAAGCGATAGCCCCGCCCCGTAGTAGATCGCGAGGGTGGAAAAGAGCCAGCCCAAAGGCGCGCCGATGTAAACGAGGCGGCGCACCTCGCGTCCGGTTTCGCGCAATTCGGCAAAGTTAAGCGTGAGCCCGCCCTCGAAGAGGATCACCGCGACAGCCACCGCGATGATCGGGCGGAAGAGATCGCCGAACCCCTCTTGAGGGTCAATGAATCCAGTGACCGGCCCAGCCAGCAGACCCGCGCTGAGCATCACCACAATCGCAGGCAAGCTGGCGCGCCATGCGATCCATTGCGCGCCAATGCCAAGGGCGCCGATGAGGGCGAATAAAAGTACCGGGTCCATTGTCTACTCCTTTAGCGCACGGCGCATGATTTTTCCTGTGGCCGTTAGGGGCAAAGCCGCCACCGCCTCGATCGAGCGAGGTGCCACATGGGGGCTCAGCCGGGCACGCACCCGCGCAATCAGCCCCGTTTCATCCAGCGCCGCGCCGTCGCGCAGCACCACAAAAGCTTTGACCACTTCGCCCTTGAGCGCATCAGGAACGCCGATGGCCGCGGCCATGGTCACATTCTCGTCGGCGCTCAGACAGTCCTCGATCTCGGATGGGCCAATGCGATAGCCCGCAGAGGTGATGACATCATCGGTGCGCGCGGCGAAAAAGAAATAGCCGTCCTCATCGATCATGCCCTCATCCCCCATGCGCATCCAATCGCCGGTGAATTTCTCAGCGGTTTTGATCGGGTCCTGCCAATACTCAAGGAACATCGCCGGATCGCCGCGTTTGACCGCGATCTCGCCAGTCTCGCCGGTTGCCACGGGCTGGCCATCAGCATTGATGACCGCGACATGTTTGCCGGGTATCGGCTTGCCGGTCGAACCTGCGCGCACCTCCATGATCTTGGCACAATTGCCCAAGACCAGATTGCACTCGGTCGAGCCGTAAAACTCATTGACCGTCACACCAAACGCGTCCTGCGCCCAATCCAAAAGATCAGCCCCCAAAGCCTCACCGCCGCTGGCAACCGAGCGCAGGTTCAGCCCCTTTGGCACCGGCGCTTGACGCAAAAGCTTGAGCGCGGTTGGCGGGAAGAAGACGTTGCGGATTTTGTGGGTTTTGATCAGCGCATAGGCCTCATCGGGATCGAATTTGGCCGCGCGATGCGCCACCACCGGCACCCCAAGATAAAGCGCAGGCAGCAATATATTCGCAAGGCCGCCCATCCAAGCCCAATCCGCCGGGGTCCAAGCGCAATCATCGGGCTGGGGCATAAACTCATGGTGGGTTTCAACGCCAGGCAGATGGCCCAGAACCACCTGATGCCCATGCAGAGCGCCTTTGGGCGGACCAGTGGTGCCAGAGGTATAGACCAAAAGCGCGGGTGTTTCAGGCTTGGTCAGCGCCGTCTCAAACGCGCTGCGCGAAGAGACCATAGCGGCCCAAAAATCCCGCGCACCATTTTCATTACCACTTTCATTACCACTGCCATAACCGCTGGCGCTATTATCATCACCATCGATAGAAAAGACATGGGTAAGAGCGGGCAATTCGCCCCGGATCGCAGCCACTTTGGGCAGATTTTCATGATCGGTGATCAAAATGCGCGCGCCGGAATTTTCCAGCCGATATTGCAGTGCGCTTTCACCAAAGAGCGTAAAGAGCGGCACGGCGATGGCACCCACCCGATAGGTCGCCATATGGGCCACGAGGGTCTCTGCCCCCTGCCCCAGCAAAATCGCAACCCTATCGCCTTGGGTCAGACCAGACGCGACAAAGAGATTGGCAAGCTTGCCAGTCATCCGCCAAATCTCGCCATAGGTATAATGACGCGCCTCGCCACTGGCACGCGGCTGGATCAGCGCCTTGCGCTCAGGCTCGGCCCGCGCCCAGTCACCAACCACGGCCTCGGCCATGTTGAAGTGGTCAAGTTGCGGCCAGTCAAACCCCGCCCGCAACTTGTCCCAATTTCCCGGCAAAGGGGGGGCTTGGATCAGCCGTTTGTCCATCAATGGCTACCGGTAAACGACCAGCGTCACCAGATCCGTCAGCTCAATGCCCAGTTCGGCCATAGCCGCCAGAGACATCTGCGAGCCACCACCGCGTGGGCCAACTTTTGGCACGAGGGTGACAGGAATGCGTTTGCTTGAGCCTTTGATCTGAATCTGACCCTTTGCCTCTTTGGTCACCAAAGGCGTCTGCAGCCACAGCCCCGAGCGATCCAAAAGGCCCAGCGCCGCCACGGTCTCACCGATGGGCGTAAGGTTAGCAGGTGGCGCGATGGTGGCTGCCTCAACGACCGGAGCCGCAGCCGCGATTTGGCTTGGGTCTATGCCCGACGAGTTGATCCGGCGCAGACCCTGCGGACGGCGGCCCACCATAGAGGCAAGATTGAGATCAGCCCCTTCAGTCACCGCATCTTGGGGATCAGCCACGACCGGGGCCGCTGGCACCGCGCAAAAGCGCTCATCCGTGTCACATTCAAGGGTCGACAGCCAAGCGATCACTTCGTCCTCAAGACCGCGAAACACCAGACCCGGTGCCGCTGGCCCAAGGGCTGCGATGGGCATGGTGCCGCTGGCGCTCACGCCTTTTTTGCGGGCCATGATTTTGCCCAAACCCAAATCGCGTAGCGCCAAATCACCAGTGAATTCCACACGGTTGCCGGTTGTCACAAGACGGCGCACAATGAATTGCAGCTCAGTGGGGATCGGCCCCAGTGCTTTGTCACGCGCATCGCCACCCGAAGGTGTGGCGACCCGCAGCGCTTTTTGTGCAGCAGCAACGCCGCCAGAGACATTTGCCCCCGGCTCAAAAATTGCGCGCTCTAGATCTAGCGACAGCACCGAAAGCGCCGCCTCCCGATTGGCGCGCTGCTCGCCGCCAAATGGCCCTGGAAGTTGCGCACAAGCGCTGATGACCACGGGCAGCGATGCAATAGCTGCCCATCTTGAAAGTTTGCGAATAGACTTGCGAACCATAACCTCACCCGTATTGAACGGGCCCCCTGTTCCCCTGATTTTGGCGCTATTCTACCCAAATAACGAGTGGGTTCAATGCGCGACTATACGTCTTGCGGGAGTTAGCTTGTGCGTCGTAGACTTCGACGCGCGCGCATGGAGGTGACGCTGATGGATACGCCCTTGGAAACCCCGCAAAAGACCACGATGGAACCCGCCCAAAAGCTGGTCGACCCCTTCGAGCGGGCGATCTCGTATTTGCGGGTGTCGGTGACGGATCGCTGCGATTTTCGCTGTGTCTATTGCATGGCCGAGCAGATGAGTTTTCTGCCCAAAAAAGAGCTTTTGACCCTTGAAGAACTGGACCGGTTGTCGAGCGCCTTCATCGAGATGGGCGTGGAAAAGCTGCGCATCACCGGGGGTGAGCCCTTGGTGCGGCGCGATATCATGAGCTATTTTCAGGCAATGTCACGGCATCTTGCCACCGGCGCTCTCAAAGAGCTGACCGTGACCACCAACGGCTCGCAGCTGCGCAAACACGCCCGCGCGCTGGCCGATTGCGGGGTCAAGCGCATCAATGTCTCGCTTGATACGCTGGATGAGGCGAAATTTGCCAAGATCACCCGTTGGGGGCGGCTGGCGCAGGTGCTTGACGGGATCGACGCGGCGCAAGAGGCGGGTTTGGCGATCAAGATCAATATGGTCGCGCTTAAGGGCCAGAACGACGAAGAGCTGTTCGATGTGGTGACGTGGTGCGCGGCGCGGGGCTTTGATCTGACCTTTATCGAGGTCATGCCTATGGGGGACATGGGTGAAGAAGACCGTCTCGATCAATATTGGGCGCTAAGCGATTTGCGCGGTGATCTGGCCACGCGCTACAAGCTGATCGATCTGCCCGATCGCACCGGCGGCCCGGCGCGCTATGTGCAGCTTGAGGAAACAGGCCAGCGCATCGGCTTTATCACGCCCCTGACCCATAATTTCTGCGAAAGCTGCAACCGCGTGCGCCTGACCTGTACGGGGCAATTATATATGTGTCTGGGCCAAGAGGACGACGCGGACCTGCGCAAACCTCTGCGCGCGCATCCAAAGGACGATGGCCCGCTCAAGGCTGCGATCACCCGTGCGATTGCGCGCAAGCCCAAGGGTCATGATTTTGATTATTCGCGCACGAGCGTGGCGGGGCAAATGTCGCGACATATGAGCCATACCGGCGGGTAGAGCTTAGGAAAATTTCCTAGTAATTAACCATCTTATGCATAGGTGAGAAAAAGTTACGCCCGAAAGCAACGCTGGGCGCAGGTTTACGCGATTGAGGAATTCAAACGATGAACCAAGAAAGGTATAATACACAGTTATTTACTGTTTATTAAAATGCGTGGCTAAACTTTGCCCAAAATGTGGCTGGAATGTGAAGCCTTCGGTTTTCTAGGTATCACCGTGGAAAAACGCATAAAGCGTCTCGGCCAGCTTGTCCGAGACCCCCTCAACCGCGCGCAAATCCTTTAGCCCCGCATTAGACACCGCCTTGGCCGAGCCGAAATGCGCCAAAAGCGCCCGTTTGCGCGCCGCGCCTACCCCGGGGACATCATCAAGGGGATTGGCAGTGATCGATTTGGCGCGTTTGGCGCGGTGGGTGCCGATGGCAAAGCGATGCGCCTCATCGCGCAGGCGCTGCACGAAATAGAGCACGGGATCGCGAAACGGCAGGGCCATGGGCGGTTTGTCTTGGCGATAGAAAATCTCTTTGCCCGCATCGCGGTCCGTACCCTTGGCCACGCCGACCAGCGCCACGCCCTCAACCTCCAACTCGTCCATCACCGCATGGGCCGCACTCACCTGCCCCTTGCCACCATCGACGATCACCAAATCCGGCCATTGATCGCTGTCGCGGTCCGGATCTTCCTTCATCAGCCGGGCAAAACGGCGGGTCAGCACCTCGTTCATCATGCCAAAATCATCGCCGGGGGTCAGGGTTGTCGATTTGATGTTAAACTTGCGGTAGCTCGATTTGAGGAACCCGTCAGGGCCCGCCACGATCATCGCGCCCACCGCATGGGCGCCCGAAATATGCGAGTTGTCATAGACCTCGACGCGGGCGGGCGGCGTCTCAAGCCCCAGCGCCTCTGAGAGACCGCCAAGCAATTTGGCCTGTGTCGCGCTTTCGGAAATCCGCCGCGCGAGGCTCTCGCGGGCGTTGCGTGCCGCCTGTTCGATCAGCATCGCCTTTTCGCCGCGCGCCGGGATGCTCAATGTCACCTTTCGCGCGGCCCGGCTCGCCAGTGCATCGCTGAGCAGCTCGTGATTCTCGACGTGATGGGACAGCAGCACCTGTTTGGGCGGGGTTTTATTCGCGTAAAACTGCGCCACAAAAGCCTGCATAATCTCTGCCTCGGAGAAATCCGCCCCGGCGCGGGGGAAATAGGCGCGGTTGCCCCAATTTTGGTGCACGCGAATGAAAAATACCTGCACGCAGGCCTGCCCGCCTTCGGTGTGAAGCGCGATGACATCCGCCTCATCCGTGGCCTGCGGGTTGATGGCTTGGCTCGACGAGACATGGGCCAGCGCCTTGATCCGGTCGCGCAGGGCCGCCGCGCGCTCAAACTCCATCGCCTCGGAGGCCGCTTGCATTTGCTTGGCCAAATCCCCCTGCACCGTTGAGGATTTACCGCATAAAAACGCATCCGCCTCATCCACCAGCTTGGCATAATCCGCCTTGGAGATTTTGCCCCCGCAAGGCCCCGCGCAACGCTTGAGGTGGTAGTTCAGGCAAGGCCGATCCCCCGCCTCCACCTCGCGGTCAGAGCAGGTGCGCAGCAAAAACACCTTTTGCAGCGTGTTCAGCGTACGATTAACCGCCCCCGCGCTGGCAAAGGGGCCATAATAGCGGCCCTTGCGGTTTTTCGAGCCGCGGTGCTTTTCCAGCCGCGGGAAATCATGCTCGTCCGAGATAAAAATGTAAGGAAAGCTCTTATCGTCGCGCAACAGCACGTTGTAACGGGGCTTGAGCTGCTTGATCAGGTTTTGCTCAAGCAAGAGCGCCTCGGTCTCGGTTTGGGTCGTCAGAAACATCATCGAGGCGGTCCCCGAAATCATCCGCCCGATCCGCGCGGTATGGCCCGTCAGCTTGGCGTAAGACGAAACCCGCTTTTTGAGATTGCGCGCCTTGCCAACATAGAGCACCTCGCCCTTGGTGCCGAGCATCCGATAGACGCCGGGGCGCTCGGTCAGACCCTCAAGATATGCTTTGATGACAAGATGCCCGGTGGATCGCTCATCTGGGCCAAGACGCGCCTCTTCATCGAGCGGCACGTCCACTTGCGCGCTCTTGGGGTCGCCGTTTTCGGGGCGGTTTTCGGGGCGGTTATCGGCCATAACTATCGGTATATTGTGGTATTTCGCCTAGGTCATTACCGCCGCTGGATTTTTGTTAAATATAGATGCGCCGATTCTGTGGATAAGTCTGCGGACAGTATTGCGCCTCAATTTGCTTGGACATTGATTTTTAACGATTTTTTAAACTATGCTAACATCGGCCAAAGTCGCGTAAGCTTTTGTTTTTAAACGATTATGCACGAAAACAAGTTGTCACAAGACTGACACTCTCCCTATAGTTGCGCCTTCCCGCTATTTAAAATTGTCAAGTGGACAAATTCTAAAAATATAAAAATATTTGCTATAATTTGCGGTGTTAACGGCTCCGGATTACTCCGGCCCCTGCACGTCCGGCGTACGCCATCCCAAATGCTGCCCACCGTCGACGCATAAAAGTTGTCCAGTAACGCTCTGAGACATAAGCAAAAATTCCAAGGCGGCGCAGATTTCCTGCGCATCGGCACCGCGTTGAAGAATCGTTCCCGCCCTTTGCGCTTTAAAATGAGCAGAGCTTTGCCGATGCCCTTGCAGCGTCGGCCCCGGCCCAATGGCGTTCACCCGAATGCGCGGCGCGAGGGCCTGCGCGGTGGTTTGGGTCAGCCCCCAAAGGCCGAACTTTGCCAGCGAATAGGTCATGAATTCGGGGGTGAGTTTGCGCACCCGCTGGTCGATCATATTAACGATAAGCGCACGCGCCACCGGCTCGCCCTGTCCGTCTTGCCCAGCATCAGGAACCTGTGCCGCAAAAGCCTGGCTAAGAAACAGCGGGGCATAGAGGTTCGAGCCCAGATGCCGGTCCCAGCTTTCGGGGGTGGCGCTTTGGACATTGTCATATTCGAAAATCGAGGCGTTGTTCACGAGGATTGAAAGCGGGCCGCCGATCGCTTTGGCCGCATCGGGCACCAGCGCGGCCACTTTGTCACGATCCAACAAATCCGCCTGCAGCGCTTCGGCCTTTACGCCCAAGGCCCGGACCTGAGCCACGGTCTCTAGGGCGCCGTCTTTGGAATTTGCATAGTGGATGACCACATCATGACCGGCCCCGGCCAGCGAGAGCGCCATGGCGCGGCCCAGACGCGAGCCTGCGCCAGTGACCAGCGCGGCGCCAGTTATGGCATTCGGCCGCTTAGCCACCTGAGTGCGATGAGACGAGGCTGACGATATAGACCGTATAGATCAGCAAGAACCCAATCCCCCAAACCTTGCCCAGCTTTTTGCCAAAGATCACAAAGGGCACCAGGCTCAACGATGCCACCAGCATGGCCCAGAAATCAAAGCTGAGAAAGCGCTCAGGCACATTGATCGGGGCAAAGAGCGCCGCGACGCCCATAATCAGCAGGATATTGAACAGGTTAGAGCCGATCACATTGCCCAGCGCCACATCTGTTTGACGGCGCATGGCAGCGGCAACTGTCGTGGCCAACTCGGGCAGCGAGGTGCCAATAGCGACAATGGACAGGCCGACGATGGCATCGGACAGCCCAAATTCACGGGCAATGCCTGTGGCGCCATTGACCAAAAGCTCCGCCCCCAAGGGCAGCCCGATGATGCCCGCCAACAGATAACCCGAAATGGCGCCCCAGCTTGTTTGATCGCTGACATCCGGCATGTCGTCCGCAGGCTCGCCCGAGCGGATCCCGCAGCGGATCATATCGGCCATAACCACCGCAAAGACCGCCAAAAGGATCAAGCCTTGCACAAATCCGTAAGGCCCTAAAAAGCCCATGCCGATAAACAAAAGCGTGACCGCAATCATGACCGCAAAGCTGCGACGCACGTCATCCCCATCGGCCACCATCGCCAAGATCAGCGCTGGCACACCCAAAACGAGCCAGACATTCGCGATATTTGAGCCAACGACATTGCCAAGCACAAGCTCTTCGGAGCCTTCAAGCGCGGCGGTGATCGCCACGAAAAGCTCCGGGGCCGAAGTGCCCATGGCCACAACGGTCAAAGAAACCACAAGGGCCGAAATCCCCGCGCGCAAACTCAGCGCCACCGCGCCGCGCACCAGTAAATCCCCAGCCACGACCAATAGAACAAGGCCCGCCACGACCAAAGCGCATAAAATCAACATGTTACGTGATTAGCCTTTCTTACAAGGGCAGGTTGCCCCTCGAGGGAGCGGAACGCCGCAAGCCTTGCAGACCTGTGCTTTGCCGATTTTTGGTGGGCGTTTGAGCCCCGGCAGCCGCAATTTACCAAACATGGCCAGAACGCCCATGCCAATAAGAAAAAATGTGACGGCTTTGACGATCATCTACTGCCCACCATCTACTGCCCAAACCGCGCCCAGTGCGCCTTGTCTTCGACCGCGTCGAACAAGCCCCCTGCCACACCGTTTGCCAAATCCTGAGCCCCCGGCGCGCCCATACGCGCGAAAAACGAGCGTTTCTGCGCGACGACCGAGAATTTCACCTTGTCGCCAAAGCGCGCTTGCATGGTGGGCACCAAATGCCCGATGCCGTCGATCAGCCCCAATTCGCGGGCGGTCTCGCCTGTCCAGAACTCACCTGTGAACAGATCATCGCGGGTCAACCGCGCGCCGCGCCGTGCCTGAACGTGATCGATGAAATTCTTGTGGATTTCCGCCTGCAGAGACTTCAGCCGGGTGATGTCGGCTTCGCGTTCTGGGCGAAAGGGGTCGAGCATGGATTTATCCTCGCCCGCTGTATGAACCCGTCGCTCAATGCCGTGGCGTTCGATGAACTCATGGAGGCCAAAAGAGGCCGAAATCACGCCGATCGAGCCGATGATCGAAGAGGCATCCGCGTAAATTTCATCCGCAGCGCAGGCCAGCCAATAACCACCCGAGGCCGCGACATCTTCGCAAAAAGCAAAAACCGGAATGCCTTTTTTCTCCGCGAGGCGGCGAATGCGCGCGCCGATCAGCGAGGATTGAACCGGAGAGCCCCCCGGCGAATTGACCGCCAAAGCCACTGCAACGGGCTTGCCCTTGGTGAAGGCGCGCTCCAAAAGCGGGGCCACCCCCGCATCACAGAGAGTTGCGCCGCCAAAACGGCCACCGCTGGCAATCGCGCCGTTCATGCGAACAACGGCGACAGTCGGGGGGGATTTTACAAAAGGAAGACGATTAAACATGATAGTGCATTTAGTCGCCTGCTTGAGCGGCGGCAAGAGCACAAAAATTATGCATCAAGCCCGCCCGAGCTATGCCAGCGGCGGGCGACAGAGCGCTAAGACCTTTGGCGCGTGGTTCTTGTTAAACATTTGTTAATTGAGCGCGCGCAAGTTTCAGCGAAACGGGCGGCCCACGCAATTGTGATTGATCGCCCCACAGCAACCTAGCAGGAGGATCCGGCCATGACCCAACAGGCTGAAAAATGGGCGACAGCGCCCAGCGACGCCGCATTTAGTGTAAGTGCAATTGGGTCTTGCCGGGTTGTCGGGCCGCTGCGCCATGCGCAGGCCTCGGGTAACTTTACCCTGAACCAACGGGGAATTTACGGCTACTGCCACGCGGCACCTGAGGCTTTGCAAGTGCTTCATCTGATGGCTAGCGGCGTGCCAATTCCGGATTATTTGCTGCCGGTTATCTCGCCGGGCAAAGGTAGCGGCAGACTTGCCAAAGCGGCGCAATCGGATTTCTACTTCATCGAAATCTGCTCGGCCAAAGAGCTTTCGGTCGATAGCTACCATGTGCAACTTAATTATCTGACCCAGCATCTAGCGGAGTTTTTCGACCAAACGCCGCTGGCCAAAACATATTGGCGGCTCACCCATGAGGATGATCGCGTCGGGCGGCTTGAGTTTCTCAAAAACCTCGAAGTCTATAACGGGCTAAGGGCAGAGGATCAGCACATTTTAGCCGAGCTAAAAATGCGCACCACCACCCCTGCCAGCCTGCGCGCGGCAATAGACGAAATTAAAGTTCTCACCCCAGATCAGCTTTTTGTCACACATTTCAACGCGCAAAAAAACGATGGCGCGGTCATTCGTTCGCGCGCCCGGTTCATTGAGATGCTCACGGATGAATTGCGTGCGGCCAAGGCGAATGTCTTTGACCCGTCGGATTATGTTTCCGCCACGGGCCAAAAACTTGCCCTCGCGGATGGGGGGGCCTCGCTGTCGCATTACTCCGAGGATTTCGAGACATTTTTGGCGGAAAACTGGACCACCCGCTACATCGAACCGCGCCGCCAGCGCAAATTGTCCATGGCGGCCATGCCAAATCAGCAAACGAACTTTGCGGCCCACCCGCGCGGTGTCGCACAAGGGGCGCCGCACAAACCCCAAGCGGGACAAACCGCGCCAGCCCAGCTCGCAACCTGAAACAGGCGCATCCATCAGCCTAGGTTTGACCAAAAGGGCGGTATCACAATGGATTTCTTTTCGGCCAATTCCTTAGATCCCGAGCGTTGAGCCATGGATTTATTGCGCCAACACCTAAACCGCGCCAAGCCGTCTCATCAGGTAGATACTGAGGAAATCGAGGCGGCCTGTCGCGCCCTTGATCGGGCGGCTCAAACCCCGCGCGATGCTGCCGAAAAATTGCAAGCTGCCTATGATTTGATTGCCCGCGCGCCTGCAAGTCTTGCGCCGCAACTGACCGCTGCACAGCTTCTCGAACGCACCCGCCGCCGTGACGATATGCGCGAGACATGGGCGGCCTTGGTTGACCGCTTTCCCACCTGTAATTTGGCGCAGCGCTATTTGCTGCGTTGGATTGCCCGCGAGCAAGACGATGAGGCCGCGCGCCTACTGCTGAACGATCGCGATCCCGGCCCCGATGCCACCCGTGCCGAGATTTTAGAGTTTGCCGAGTTGGTCGGTGAATTGCGGCTCGACGAGCACCGCGATGCGCGGTTTCACGAACTCTTGGCACGGGACCCAGAAAACATCCGCCTGCGGGTGATGTTTGGCAAAACGCTCTTCGCCCGCGGCCGCCTCAGCGATGCGCTTGCGGTTCTGGACGGGCTGCGCTCTGAGCGGCTTTCGCCAACGGCCCGCGCACTTTTGGACAAAAACGACGCGGCAATCGAAGCGCTTTCACAGATTGCCCCTGACGCGCCGACCACCGAGGCGGACCCCAATGCAATCATGAGTTCCGTGCTTGGGTTTTTCGCCACCCGCGTGCCCCGGCCCTTGGCCCGTGACCGTTTGGGCGGGGTTGCCTTTTACACCGGCGGCATGGGCGCAGGGGGAGCCGAGCGGCAACTTAGCCGTCTGGCCGCCGCATTCCATCGCCGTGTCAAAACCGGACGACGCATCAGCGGGACATGGATTGACGGGCCGGTCGAAGTGATCGTGAACAGCCTTGATCCGGCCCGCGGCAAGGATTTCAACCTGCCCACGCTCACTGATGCGGATGTGCCGGTGCATGTGCTTGAAACCATGCCCGAGATCATGCCTGAACTGGCCCCCGAAAACGATGTCCTTGCCCCCCTGTTGGGTCATTTGCCGCGCAACATGCGCTTTGGGATTTCCCGGCTGACCGACCATTTTCGCAAACAAGCGCCCGATGTTGTCTATCTTTGGCAAGATGGCGCGGTTCTTTCGGGCGTGCTGGCCGCGCTATTGGCAGGTGTCCCGCGCATCGCGCTGTCCCTGCGTGGCCTGCCCCCCAATTTACGCCCGCATCTGATGAAACCCGCTTACCTGCCGCTCTATCAATCGCTGGCGCGCATTCCGGGGGTGAGTTTTTCTTCAAACAGTCAAGCCGCCGCTGATGCCTATTCCCAATGGACTGGGATCGCGCGCGACGCTTTTTCGATTATTCCCAACGCGGTACCGCCGCTTCATGCGCGCCCAAACGAGACCAGCGAAAAGAAACTCGCGGCCTTTCAAGACGCAACCAAAAGCGCGGGCAAAGGCGCGGGCCTGACCATCGGCAGCGTGTTTCGCTTTACGCCGAACAAACGCGGTCTGACTTGGGTCGATTGGGCGGCGCGTCTTTTGCAAAGCGATCCCACGCTGCGGTTTATCCTAATCGGCGATGGCGAAGAGCTTGCGGCGGCACAGGAATTGGCCCGCGCGCGTGGCCTGCAAGATCGCTTGTTGTTTGTCGGGGCCACCAATGACGTGGGCTTTTGGCTGGAGCAGATGGATTTATTCTTGCTTTTGTCCGAAAACGAAGGGCTGCCGAATGTGCTGATCGAGGCCCAAATCGCCGGCGTGCCGGTGATTTCAACGCCAGCAGGCGGCGCAGCAGAGACGTTTTTGCCGGGGCAAACCGGGCATTTGCTCGCCAGTGCCATTGAGCCAGATTACGACGAATTTGCCGACACCGTTGCCCGGCTGCGCGCCGACCCCGAAGAAATGAGCAAGATGGGCGCTTTGGCCAGCACCCATGCGCGGCGTAATCATAACCCTGAGTATATTCTCGCCCAGACCATGCGGCTCTTTTATGGCGACGCCACCGAAGATGCGGCGCCAGACACGGTTGATCAGGTGTCGCAGCAAGGGGCCACGGCGGCAAATCCGGCCTTTGATAAACGGGTTCAAGACGCCTATAGAATGATCTCTGGCTCACACTCACGTTAACGACAGGCTTCCTTTTGAAAAAAGTTCTTGTAACCGGCGCGTCCGGGTTCATCGGCTATCATCTCAGCGCGCTCTTGCTCAGCGAGGGCGTTTCCGTCGCAGGCTTCGACGGGATGACCGACTATTACGACATCAGGCTCAAGCGGCGACGGCTCGAAATGTTGAACCAAACGCCCAATTTCCGCTTTGTTGAGGATAGGTTAGAGAACGCTGAAGCGCTGATGGCTTTGGTCGAGGATTTTGCCCCTGACGCCATCGTGCATCTGGCCGCTCAAGCGGGGGTGCGCTACTCACTTGAGGACCCGCGCTCTTATATCGACAGCAACGTGATCGGCACGTTCAATGTCATGGAGGCGGCGCGCGAGCATAAGGTCGGGCATTTGCTGATGGCGTCGACCTCTTCGGCATATGGGGCGAACACGCAGATGCCTTTCGCCGAAACCCACCAGACGGTTACGCCACTGACGATTTATGCGGCGACCAAATTGGCCAATGAAAGCATGGGCCATTCTTATGCGCATTTGTGGGATCTGCCCACGACGATGTTTCGGTTCTTTACGGTTTACGGGCCGTGGGGGCGGCCGGATATGGCGCTGTTTAAATTCGTGAAGGCGGGGCTGAACGGCGATCCGATCGACGTCTACGGCCAAGGCGAGATGATGCGCGATTTCACCTATGTGACCGATTTGGTGCGCGCGATCCGGCTTTTGATCGACACGCCGCCAGTGCGCCCTGACAGCCCCGAGGCGATTGCTCAGGGCGACAGCCTCTCGCCCATCGCGCCCTATCGGATTGTAAACATCGGCAACTCTGAGCCAGTGCCATTGATGGAATTCATCGACGCTATTGAGGCCGAAATTGGCGTACCGCTCAAGCGAAATATGATGGATATGCAAAAGGGTGACGTGCGTGCGACTTGGGCTGATGCGGCGCTGCTGCAATCCTTAACCGGATATACGCCCAAAACGTCAATTCGTGACGGCGTTAAACACTTTGTTAACTGGTATTGCGATTATTATAACGTCTGAGGTGGCTTGAGCGACGGATGGGGGCAGTGATGTCTGGACGTTGGCGATGCCGTGGGACTACGAAGACCGCCCCCTAGGGCATCAACTGAGTGCACAAGCTGCGCTCTTGCAGGCATTGGTTGTGCGCGGAATTGTGACCCGATTTGCTGGCGGCATTCGGGGCTATTTCTGGGTCATCGTCACGCCGGTTAGCTGGATTCTGGCGATTGCGCTGTTTTTCGTGCTTATTGGCCGATCTGCGCCAATCAAAGTGAACCTGCCGATTTTTATCGCGACAGGCATGCTGCCATATTTGATTTTTCGCCAAACCATCACAGCGGTCTTGCGCGCAGAGGCCTATTTTCGGCACATTTTAATCGCCCGCATCGCCACGCCGCGCGATGTCTTCACCGCAACGGCGCTGCTGGAACTCATTAACTCCGTGTTTCTGGTGGTGGTCGTGATGGGATTTATCGGCTTCATCTTTGAGGTCCCTGCCCCGCAAAACCTGCTGCACTTCGCACTGGCGCTGACCACCGCATGGGCGCTGGGGCTTGCGGTTGGTGGGCTAATCCTGTCCCTCGCCCGTTTTATCCCCGACATCGTCCGGCTTGCGCCCATTCTATTGCGCCCCTTCTTTTGGATTTCGGGGATTTTCTTTCTGGCCCAAGAAATCCCACTGTTTATCTCAAACTGGTTATGGTGGAACCCGCTCCTGCACATCGTAGAACTCAGCCGCAGCGGATTTTTGTACAATTTTAACACCGAATACGGCGCTTGGTCTGTGCCCGCAGCCGCAACCCTCATTCTAGGTATCTTAGCCCATGGGCTTTCCCAAAACATCCGGCCCACTCAGGAGCCTTCGTTTTGATTGGCCTCAATGACGTAGCTTTTGCCTTTGATCGCAAACCACTGTTTGACGGATTGAACCTGCGGATCGAACCGGGCGAGTGCTTTGGTATTTTGGGCCGCGCAGGCAGCGGAAAATCTACACTTGCACGGTTGCTAACCGGCGCATTGCAGCCCCAACTCGGAACGGTCGTGCGGTCGTCGCGCTTGTCGTGGCCCATCGGATACTCTGCGTTGTTACACAGCGGGCTCTCGCCACTCGCAAATGTGCGCAACATTGCATCGGCAAAATTTCAAGACCCCGACCGGATCGTAGCCGCCGCCGAAACAATCCTAGGTGAGCCACTCGCCCATCGCCAAACCATCTCTACGCTGTCCCCAGCCACCCGGCTGCGCGTCCAAATATCGATGACCCTCGCTTTTGATTTTGACTTTTTCTTGCTCGATGAATGGCCATCGATCAATGATCCAGATTTTCGTGATCGCGTAACCGCGCGCTTAACGACTTGCGGGCTGATCCTCCTCACCCGGCACGCCCATATGATCGAAAAGATCTGTTCGCGCGCCGCTGTTTTGCATGGCGGTCACCTGACTGCTTGCGATGTGCCGTCCCAAACCGGCGATATGATTGACCTACTTGAACAAAGGGATTTGATGGATGTCCGGCTCGACGCCTAAGAAAAAAGCTGCAAACTCGCTTAAAGATCAAATTAACGAAGACCGTCTGGCCGAATGGCGAAAGTCTCGCGAAAAGGTTGCTCAAACCAGCAAACAAGAACGGCTGCGCCAAGCTGAAGCGCAAAAAGAAGCGCGCCTTGAAGCCTTTCACGAAGATCAAAAGCAACGTATCGCGCAGGCCGCTCAAACCCGCGCCCGCGCCGATGCTGCTGTAAAGGCAGAACGTTTGGCGCGCGTACAGGCTCAAATTCCCAGCCGGGTCACAACCAGCGCCGCCGCCAATCGGATCGAGGCGCTTCGGCTCCAACGACTACGCAGCTTTTTTGCCCAAGCCTGTCTATTCGTTTTGCTGCCAACGCTCTTGGTGGCCGGATATCTAATGGGGGTCGCAACCCCGCTTTATGAGGCGCGCACCCAGCTTTTGGTCGTCCGTGACATGGCCAACGCGCCCACGAATGCGGGCGGCGTCTTTGGGACCATACGCACGCCAAATGGCGCAGCGGATCTGGTCGAAAATGTCATCAGAACCGGCGCAGCCTTGGATGTTTTGGATGACCGCGTGGCTTTTTCCGAGCGACTATCGGCAGCAACGGTTGATCCAATCACCCGCTATAACGACGCCTCACCGCTGAACAGAGGCCGTTTGGCCCAGCTTGAACGATTTGTTAAGGTCAAGGTCAATCCATCCAACGATCAGGCTGAGCTGAGCGTTTATGATCTCTCACCACAATTTGCCGCTCAATCGAGCAGCACTCTTTTGGCCTTTACCCAGAATTCGTTGGACCAAATAAATAGTCACACCACGCAAACAGCCCCCGTTGTCATGCATCCCATCACCGAGACCTTCGTAAGCAATCAACCTGCGTCACCAAGAATAGTCTACGGAACAGCTGTCGGTTTTTTGTTTTTTGCCGGATTGTTCTTAGTCGGTCGCATAGTCATAACTTCGGTCTTTTTGGGCGTACGGTAGTCTCAAGCTAGGTTAAGAAATTTCCAAATTCTGAATAAATTATCTAAAATCAGAGGAAAATTTTACCGTTTGTTAGCTTAGATTTCGTCTTCTCAACCTCGCAGTTTCGGGGGAGGGAACAGGAGAAGTTTGATGAACAATGCGCTTGCAGAACGCTCGGAAGTTTTTTGGAATTTTCCGAATGTTACACAAAAGAAATCTAATGAAGAACGCATCGCGGTGCTTGGTTTGGGCTATGTGGGATTGCCCTTGAGCTTAGCGATTGCTGACGCTTACGAACACGTGGTTGGGTTTGATTGTGACGTGTCCAGGGTAAGTGCCCTGCGACTTGGCCACGATCGCACTAATGAGGTTGATGACTTTCAATTAAACACCACAGCGCTGCAAATGAGCGCGAACCCACGTGATTTGTCGGATGCCACGGTCTTTGTTGTGACCGTTCCAACACCAGTTGATCAGGCTAAACGGCCAGATCTCTCGCCTCTGCGTGCGGCATGCCGGGATGTCGCCCAGTTTTTGACCAAAGGCTCGATCGTCGTGTTTGAATCAACGGTTTATCCTGGCGCAACCGAAGAGGTTTGTATTCCTGAACTTGCGCAGCACACGGATCTTATCCCCGAAAAGGATTTTTTCGTGGCCTACTCGCCTGAGCGGATTAATCCCGGTGATAGAGTTCGGGGTTTGGGCGGCGTGGTCAAAATTGTCTCAGCGAATGATCCCGATACGCTTGACCGGGTGGCACGTGTTTATGAAAAAGTCGTTCCCGCTGGAGTACACAAAGCGCCAAACATCAAAGTTGCCGAGGCCGCCAAGGTCTTTGAAAACACTCAACGTGATGTGAATATTGGCCTGACGAATGAGCTGGCCATCTTGTGCGACCATATGGGATT
>CAYLLD010000024.1:0-23896 GCA_964384315.1 uncultured Rhodobacterales bacterium
TTACGAAGCCACTGGCGCCGACGGCGAGACCCGCACGGCGACGGTTGAGGTGACCGTTGAAGGGCAAGCGCCTAGCTACAAGACCATCACCCTTGATCTTACCGGCGGTGTGCGCACCACAGACGATATCGTCTTTAACCAAGCGGGCCTGAGCGTTTCCGCCTCGTCGTCGCACTTTATTCGCGGCATTGATGAGAACAACGGCAATCTGATTTGGCTAACTGAAAACCACTATGGCACCGGCGCGTTTGAGCTATTCGACTATGAAACGCCGGGCACAAATGTGCTGAACGATACCGGCATTGGCGTGCGCAATGCAGCGCCGATAGCGGATCGTGATGATGGGATTGACGGGTGGGGGTCCGATGAGGTCGTGATCTTTAACTTCCCCTTTGATGTCTTTGTTGAGACCGTTGAGATTGTGCCAGTGTCGAACCCCGTCAATGAGGATGTGACCATTCAGACCTATCGCCAGTTCACCGATATCGACGGCGATGGAACGATCGACACGATTTCGCAGCAGTTGCATAACTCGCACATCGATGAAGAGGCTGTTGGCCTCTCTGGAAACGCCTTTGGGTGGGGCGCGGCCAAGGCACGGGATAGTTTCTATATCGCCTCCTTGACCGTAACCGTTGATGCGTCGCTCTTGGGCGCTTACACCGAGGCAGATGAGTTCGAGATTGTCAGTGATGCGGGTGAGACGACCTTGGATGTGCTGGCGAACGACAATCTAATCGCCTCGATCACTGGTATCGACACGGACCTTGATGATGACGGGGTGAGCGATCTTATGGGCACCTTGGCCATCTCTGCTGATGGGCAATCGCTGGTCTACGACCCCTCGACAGGCTTCGATGCGCTTGGCGCGAGTGACACAGCACTTGAGACCTTCACCTACAGCGCGATTGATGCGCAAGGGCTGTCGTTTGAAACAACGGTTGATCTGACGGTCATTGGCCAAACCGCCGACATCGCTTAACAGGGCATCCTTTGGGCTGGCCCTAACAGGCCAGTCCCAAATCGCGCAAATAAGCAAAGCCTTGCGGGATTTGACTTTTGTCTTTTAGCTCCATGACCAAATGCGGCTCAGACGGACCATTTGCGATGGCGCGGAACACTTCGGGCCATTCAATCTCACCATCGCCCGGCGCCCAATGGCGATCCGCATGGCCATCCACATCCTGCACATGCACATGGGCCAGACGCGCGCCCGCGTCGCGCACAAAATAATCCACTGGCGGCGCACCATTGCAGCGGCGGGCCAAATGCGCATGGCCCGTGTCGATGGACAGCGCTATTGCATCGCTGTCAAAGCTCTCAACCATCATCCGGCGCACGGCGGGATCAGTGTCTTCGATATTCTCAATCACAATGGTCACGCCCTCGGTCTTGGCACTGGCCACAACCGGGGTCATCACACCGCGAATGCGCTCTAGCTTGGCCTCATCATAGCCGCTTGCAATCAAACGATTGTTTGAAAACCACTGGTCGTAGGGCGAATGCAGCACCATTTGCCGCGCCCCAATCGCCGCAGCCGTCTCAACCGCATGAATGAACCGCGCAGAGACCAGGGGCCGCAATTCAGGGTCTTTATTGTCAAGATCAAGCCCCTCGAAGGGCCCGTGAATGCCAAGCCGCCCCTCGTGACCTGCCAGCGCTGTCTTAGCCGCGGCGATGCGATCATCGCGTTCAAGAACCAGACCTTGGTAGCCAATAAAATCCTGAATCTCGATGTCGCGCCCATCGTCGAACAACCAGTTTTGGTGGGTTTCAATCTCTGAAATCGCGAGGCAGGCGCCAATTTTTAGGGGCAACACGGAAATAATTCTCCTGGGGGCACGTGTTTTGGGATGTTTGCACCTGGGTTCGGTGCGCAATTTCGCAAACCATAAACCTATAACGCTTCGGTGACAATTCCGCCTATTCGTTTGATGACAAGAAACGAAAAAGGGCCCGCCAAGCGGACCCCTTAAGAGCTAAAAAGCTAGGTCTAAGAGCTAGCGCTTAGGCCAGTTCTTTGGCCTGACGCACCCATTCGTCACGGGTAGCGCGGCCTGTAAAGCCTTCGAGATTGTCATCAACCCAAGCCAGCTCGGAAGGACCCCACTGAGCGATTTGATCGAAGTGGTAAAAGCCCATGCCGTGCAGCATTTTCTCAAGCTTGGGACCAATGCCTTTGATCCGCTTCAGATCATCAGCGCGGCCACCACGAGGGCCGTCGATGCCCGCAGGTTTCATGCCAGCGTCAAGATCAGCCACGGTTGTGACCGGCTTGCTTGCAGCAACTTCGCGCACAATGCTTGGCGCGGCTGCGGCGGCGGCCCCAGTTGAAACAACGGCTGCAGCGGCAGGCGATGCGAAACCAGTGGCTGTGCCCGTTGCCCGGCAATCGTCCAGATCGTGCTGAAGCTGGCTGCGCTCGGCATTGGCGCGGCTCAATTCACCGGCCAGACGCTCGTTTTCTTCTTGCAAGGCAATGCTGCCCGATCCGTCGATGCCTGCCGAAGCAGACCCAGAGGCGGACATCTCAGGACCCACATCCATGCCGAAGAACGACATGATCTGGCGGGCATACCCACGCCGCCACAACAGCCAGCCAAGCAGAACGCCCAAAAGCAGTGTTACGAGCATGTATAGGAACATTTGGAACAGTAGATAGAGCATGATTTATTTCCCCTGTGTTTGTTTGAGTTGAGAGTGCGCCCCTTAGTTGAGGCGCCACTCCAGCGAGATCCGGCGATTAGCTGCCCGGCCCGCAGTTGTGTCATTACTTGCAATCGGCTGTGTCTCGCCAAAGCCAACGGCGCTGAGATTGCTCTCGTTGACGCCGCGCTCGATCAAGAAGTTGCGCACCACATTGGCCCGCGCCTCGCTCAAGGTCATATTCGCCTCATCCGAGCCACGCGCGTCGGTGTGACCACCGATTTCAACGTCAACGCCGTCATTCGCACAGGCCAGAACCATGCCCGAAATCCGCTCCAAGAGCGTTTGCGAGTCGCGGGTCAGCGTGGCTGTGCTTGTGGCAAAATTCACCGTTGTTTGTGAGAGTTGGGCATCAACCACCGCCGCACAATTATCGATGAAGGTCGCTGGAGCCGCGCCGCCTGCATTGGCACGCTCAAGGCGACCACGCAAAGCTTCGATCTCGCTGGTGAGCGTCGCAACCTGAACCTCTTGGGCCTCGGTTACCACCGCCAGATCAGCCGCAGTTGCCGACTGCGCCTCAAGCGCCGCCGTCAATTCACCTTGCAGACGCTCTAGCTCTTCAGCCTCGGTGCCGCGTTGGGTTTTGAGCGCTTCGAGCTCAATCTCAAGCCGCGCACCAGCCTCTTTGGTTTGAACCAAGGAGGTATTCAGGGCCTCGATTTCGCCCAGACGATCCGCTTCGGCAGCTTCTTTGGCCGCGAGGGCCAGTTTCAGGTCATCAAGATTGGCCGAAGTGTCGCTTTTCAAAGCTGCAATCTGCGCCTCGCTCGCTTCGGCGCGCACCCCAAACTCATCGCGCTGGGTCAAAGCCACTGCGAGCTGAGCTTGATAATTGGCGCTGGCCGCCGTTGCCTCTTCCAAGGCGGCTTCTTTAGCCGCAAGCTCTGCCAAGGCCGTTTCGAGATCGCCACTTGCGGCAACATTCGCGGTCGAGGTCGAGTCAAGCTCTGCCTGAAGCACGTCGCGGGCCGTGATTGCGCCAGCGAGTTGCGCCTCAAGGTCACCCTGCTTTGCCATCATTGCATCACGCTCGGCGGTCAACTCGTCCAGCTTGCCCAAGGTATCGCTTTCACGTGCCTCTAGCTCAAGCAACCGGGCGCGCAGCGCTTCGTCCTCAGCCAAAGATGCGGACATCTCTTCTTGAGTTGAAAGCAACTGAAGACGCATGCCCTCGGCGCGCTCATCCGCCTCTTTGGCGGTCAACTCATGGGCCGCAATGCTCGCCACGAGCGTCGCCAGCTTGGTTTGCGCTTCGCTTGAGCGCGACTGCACCCCAGCAAGCTCAGCGGTCAATTGTTGGTTCTGGGCAGTGGCCCCTTCAATGGCAGCGCGCGCCTCTTCAAGCGCTTGGATCTTGCCCTGCGCCTCAGCCACAGCCGCATCACGCGCGGTTTGCGCTGCGACCATCTCGGCCTGCGCCGCCTCAAGATCGGCAACCGCCGCCAAACGCGCACCGTCATAATCGGCGATTTGCGCTTGCAGGGCTGTTACAGTCTCATCAGAGGTTTGCTTTTCCGCATTAAAGCTGGCGATGGTCGTCTCATTGGCGGCCAAGTCACCGCGCAAGGTTTGAATATCGCCGTCAAGCGTCGCCACCTGCGCCAGAGCCGCATCGCGCTCTTCTAGGGTTGCAGCCAGTTTGCCTTGAAGGCCCTGCATCTCGTCTTGAGCAAGCGCAAGTTCCGAGCGCGCGGCATCAATCTCACCGCGGCTCGCCTCAAGTTCGCCGGACAGACGGGTTTGCTCGGCCTGAGCGGCAACCAGATCAGCGTCAAGCTGACCGACATTGGCCGAAACCAATTCGTTTTGGGCCGTCGCTTCGCCAACCTGCGTCTCAAGCGCCATCACAGCATCAGAGCGCGAAGCCAGCTCACCTTTGAGCGTCTCGATTTCCTCAACGCGGGTCGTGGCAAATTGCGCCATCTCGGCTTGCTCGGCTTCAAGCTCAGCGATCCGCCCGGTGAGGCGTTCCACATTTGCGACAACCAAATCCTTATAGGCGACCTGCTTTTCCGCATCGACGTTCAAGCTGGCAACGGTTTCATCGCGCAGAGCAATTTCAGCCTCAAGCTCGGCAATCCGCGCAGTTGAGACGTCGATTTGCGCCTGTGCGTCACCGACCATGGTCTCTTTGTCAGCCGCCGCCAAGCGCAGGGCATCAAGTTCGGCGGTCAAATCAGCACTGCCTGCTTCGGCCTCAGCCAGCTTTGCCGCCAGTGCATCACGCTCGGCCTCAAGACCACTGAGGGTCTCGGAATTCAAGTTGCTGCTTGAGATGAACTTGGCGGATTGCTGGTCCGAGATGGACTGGGCCAGATCAAAATCTGATTGCAAGGTCGAGAGCTGTGCCGCCAGACCAAGACGCTCGCCGTCCAATGTCGAGACACGGCTGCGCAGGCCATCAAGCTCGGCCGTGTCGGCCTCAAGTGTCGCGATTTGCGCGCGCAACCCCTCTAGCTCGCCCGACTGACCTTCAAGATCAGCAATCTGAGCGCGCAGCCCATCAAGCTCTGCCTTTTGACCTTCAAGCGCAGCGGTGCGTGCCGCGATATCCGCGCGCAGGGCATCAGCTTCGTCGGAGGGCACGATATTTACTGCCCAATCCGCAACTCCTGCTGGGGCAAAGCTGCTAAGCTCTGCAGCCACACCCGAGGGGGCCGCGCCCACAAGGCTACCACCGCGCGATGACATAAAGACCTGACCGCGCGACATGTTGCCAAGACTATCTAGCCCCAATGCCATATCCGCATTCCAAGGCTCATCGGCGCTGAAAATTGTCAACTCGTCCGACACTTTAAGGTTTTCGCCGTCCATGGTCTCAACCATGGCACCAGCGCGGGCCACAAGATCCTGACGAACCCCTTCGCTAGGCACCGTGCCACTGAGGCGAATGCCGTCTGCCGACTTTGCTGCAAGGAAATAACCGCCCGCTGCTGCGAACACGGTCAGACCATCACGAGGGCCCAAAGCACCATAGGTGTTATCAGCAACCTCTAGCGCGCCTTCGCGGTGCGCCTCAGAGGGCACGAAGCCGCTCAGCGACACGTGACGGCCGTCAACGTCGAACTCGGGGACGCCAAGTTGGTTTTCTTGAAGCTGCGCAAGCGTGCGCTCTTCAATATCATCTTGGATAGCTACAGACTTATAAACGAAAGCCGAAAAGAAGGTCAGACCGGTCAAGCCGACCCAGCCAATTAGTAGTGCCCGTCTGGAAACCATGATGATATCCCCCATTGTTAAAAATCAGTTAATTAGGGTTTACGTCTCCGTCTCAGCGGAAGACAGGGGAATTTTAACTTCTTAGCCTCACTTCACAAGGCACCTATGTATTTTAGCCACTTGAGACGGCAATTTCGCCGCTTTTCGCACTGATTTAGTGATTTTCACTATCTAATTTTCTTGTAAACAGCAGCGCGGGATTAACACTTAAGCCAATTTGCCGATCTTTTTGGGGCTGATTCAATGAAAAACGATGGTTGTTGCGCTCCACCTAAAGGCGAGTACCTTGCCAAAACTCAAGCCTTGCCGCCCACCAAACAAGGTAGCGACAAAATTGATGTCACGCTTTGCGATATTCCCGGTGGCAAGGGTCTGATTGGCACCAATAGCCCCGCCATTGAGGTCGATGAAGAAGGGCCGCTTCGCACGCGTAAAATCACAGGCTTTAGGATGATGGCGACCCCGGTCACAAATGCGCAATTCGCGCGCTTCATCCAGGATACAGGATACGCCACCGAGGCCGAGCGATTTGGCTGGTCTTTCGTGTTCTACAAAGCCCTGTCCGGCGCTGCTGCCAAAACGCCCGCCGTTGCGAACGCGACATGGTGGCGGCGCATTGAAGGCGCGAGGTGGTGCGACATCAACGGGCCAAACACGCCCGAGGCCTATGCCGAGGATCACCCGGTGGTGCATGTCTCTTGGACCGATGCAAAGGCTTACGCAGCTTGGGCCGGGGGGCGGCTGCCCAGCGAGGCCGAATGGGAACATGCGGCGCGCGGCGGGCAAGGCGATGTACGCTACCCTTGGGGGGATGCTGATCCGGGCGATGATGGCCCCTACCCTTGCAATATCTGGCAGGGCAAATTTCCCGAGCACAACACGCTGGCCGATGGCTACGGGGCAACTGCGCCTGCCCAGTCCTTTGAGCCCAATGCCTACGGGCTATACAATATGTGCGGCAATGTCTGGGAATGGACCAGCACACCCTTAAAACTACGCTCACTTTCGGCGCGCAAACGCTCGGCGTCCAATAAACCCGAGGGCTCAAAAATCCTCAAAGGCGGCTCTTATTTGTGCCATGCCAGCTACTGTTTTCGGTACCGTATCGCCGCGCGCAATGGCACAACGCCGGATACGACCACATCACATCAGGGGTTTCGCCTGGTGTTTTGATCGGTTTTTTCGGTTTGATATCTTCGCATGACCAAAGCTCTGGTGAGGCGTTAGATAACGACGACGATATTCCAAAAATTGCGCAATTCGGCCTCAGCCCGTTGCCGTGCCGCATCATCCTCGCCACCGATTGTCTCAACCCGAAACCCAAAGCGCTCTAGCCCAGATTTCTCGACATGGGACAGGATCACCACCTCTGCGGATTTTTCGGCGGCCAATTGCGCCACCTCCATCGCCAGTTTGACCGGATCAGGGGTTTGCGCCGTAATCCTTGCGCCAAAGCAGATGGTTTCCTCGCCGTAAAGCGGCGTCAGCCCCGCGAAAACCGCGTCATCAGCCGGGGCCAAAACCTGACCTTGGGGCTTTAAACGCGGATCAAGGGGCGCGATTACCTCGTCCAAATCCTCGGGGCGCTCGGTGTTGATGCGTTTGATAATATCGTGCCACTCATGCGCCATCAGCCAGCGACCTCCGCGATCAGCGCTGCGGCATCGGCATTACCGATGGGCGGCAATGCGGCGGCATCAAGCGCGCTTGTTAGTTCTAGGATGCGCCCACGATCCAGCATCGCCGCGATTTCACGGCTCAGATCACGGGGCCGGTCAGCGGCGACAAATCGGGCAAGCCCTGCATCCGCAGCCGCCTCAGCCCGCGCTGCCTGATCGTCCATGTAGGGCGCCACTTGCGGCACAAAAATTGCAGGAATTTTGTTATAGAGCGCTTCGTGAAAACTGTTGTAGCCCGCCGCACTAATCATGAAGTCCGATGCAAAAGCCAAAAGACCCGCATTGCGCGATGCCACCACTTTCGAGTTACGCCAGCCGTAAAGCGCAGGATTGATCACCGCGCCGGGCCAATTCACGATCAGATTGAGATGCCCCTCGCGGGTCTCAAATGTCGCCGCCGCCGCTTGCAAATGCATGGTCAAATCTGCAGCTACACCGCCGCCAAGCATCGTCACACTCAGGGTTTCGAAGGACCTATTCAAACGCTTCGCCAGTGCCGCACGCACCTGTTTCTTGAGCGCCGCCCCACCAAAACGCTGCACAATCGGCCCAACCGATTTCACATGACGGCCCGTCGACAGATGCGCGTTGAGACTATCCAAGGCCTCAAGGGGCGCGATCACCCGCTCAAAGATTTTCTCGCGGTCAAGAGGCACGCGGTTGTCTTGGCCCGCGTTCCACAATCCCCGCCTGATCCAAATCGCACGCAGATCACGGCCCAGCACGGTTTGCATCACGCTGTCGTAAACATACCCGCCGTCGAAAACAAAGGTATCGCCGGGTTTCGTGCTTTCATGCAGGCGGTGGTAATTCACCAAATCATTGGCAAAGCGGTCATGATGCAGCGCGCTTGCGGGCACCAAGGGCAGCACGTCGAACCCATATTGCCGGATCATCGGCAGGCAAGACGAATAGGCCGCGAATTTTGCGGGCTGTTCGGCCGATTGAAGAGACAACAATTCCTCTGCAACCAAGGCACAGCGCTGCGCATGGCCCAGACCCACGCCATTTGTGGGCATGAACCAAACCGACTGGGTCGCCTTTTTCGCTTTGATCGGCTTTGGTGGCACAAGCCCCAGATCAGCCAAGAATCGCGTCAGCGATAAAAGCGAGTTTTGCGCGATCTCGGCGGCCTCGGCTTGCAAGCCGGGCAAATTGGGTAGCACCACATCCGTCAGATACATTTGCAGATGCGCCAAATGGCTCGGCCCTGCGATCACGCCAATCCCAGCACCTGCGAGCACCTGGTCAGGGGTGGCATCGACCACAATCCGCCCCGATACGATGGCGTTGTTCAACACGCAACTCACCCAAGAATTTGCCTCGGGGTTGCTGGCCACAACCGTCACATCAGCCATGCGCGAAAAATCGGGCGCGGTGATTTCTGAGAATTGATAGACCGGATGACCGGGACCAACTTTGTCCATCCAAGCCGTTTTTTGCTTGCCAGTGGTGGCGATCATGCCGGAAAATCCGCGCGCGGTTTTCAGCGCCTGCAAGGCAGGGCGGGTCGCATCACTGGTCACATCCGCAGCAATAATCGCCACGCGGGGCGTATCACCCAGAGGGGCGAGGCCCAGATCTACGCCAAAAGACGGGCTGTCCTTTTGGCTTTGAGCCTGCGCGGCTGTATCGGCCAAAGTCACAATTTCCGGCACAACATCAGTCACCACGGTGAACCGATTGCGCGCGCCAATTTCGGCTTGGCGCGAGGCGAAGCGCCCGAAAACGAGCACCCGCGCATCGGCGGCAAAACTCAGACGGCGCAAGGGCAGGCTTGCGGCATCATCAGCCGCCTCGCCGCCGATCACCAGCATGGTTTGGATTACAATCTCATCAAGATCGCGCGCGAAAGGCACCGCCATGTATTTGAGCGATGCCGGAAAGTCGCTAGCGACCAGCCCCCGCGAAAGTGCGACCTCAAAGCCCGCCGCATTAAGCTGGTTGGCAAAGATCAGCGCCTCTTCAACCCCGCGGGCATCCAGTTTGGCGGGATGAACAACTATCATTCTACAGCACTCATAAGGCGGCCTGCCCTTCGTCAAATATCTTGCGAACATTTGCCAGAAATTGAGCCGGAGCGAAAGCGTCCAGACCCGCTTGGGCTTGGCGGACGCACTCAACGTAAGCCTTGGGGTCGGCAATATGCGACTGAATAATGCCATCCACTTGCTCGATCGAGCAGCCCATCACCCCCGGTCCAAAGGTCTGCGCCGTCGCCGGATCGGTGATGACCATTTTGCCCGCCGCAATGGCTTCGGCGAGTACACGGCCAAAGCTCTCTTGCAGTGCGGGGTGTGTGAAATAGACGAAGAAATCTATCATGCTTAAGAAGCGGTCAACAGATAACGAGCGAAACTTGTGGATGTGCCAATACGTAGGCGGGTCTTGGTCGATAAACAAATCGCCGCCCAAAATCGCGTTAAAGGCGTGGGGCGGAAACAACGCCTCCATTGCGGCGCGACTGGGAAATTTCTCGGCGCCCACCCGCGAATGGCGCCCGCGGCGATCTTGCGGCCGAGCGTTCGGATTTGCACGCGGCAGATCAATAATATTGGGCCAAAGCGCGGGGGCGATTTGCCACGGGTTGTCCTGCGTGGCCTGCCAATTTTCGATGGTGCTTCGATTATAAGGCGACACCGCTGCCATTTGCGCCTGCCTGCACAAAAGCGCCTCATCCAGCAGGCCCAGACAATGCCCCACATCAAAACCCTCTAGCCCTTGGGGGGTCAGCAAGTTTTCATGGTTCACGATAAGCGCGAAATCGCACATCAGCCGGGGCAAATCCCCAGTTTCGAATTTTAGGAACGACGGGTTATGAAACACAATCACATCATCAGCGATTGTCTTTAAATCCAGCTCGATCTCAATCCCAAGGTCCGCACAGGTCCGTGCCAATTCGATATGGAGCGGGCGATCAGCAAACATGCGGGTTCGCAACGCCGCAACCCGCACCCGATAATTGCTCGATAGCGCAGCCACCTCACGCGCAACAGCGGCTGCGGTGCCACCGGGCGAAAAGGGATCAAGAACGACTGTGATGCCGATGGCTGATCTCCCGCTTGTGGCGCGCGCTTAGTAAATTGAGGGCGATTGCTGGCGCGTCGTGGGAACCTGCGCGGCGCGCGTTGGCTCAGGCACGGCCTCAACACCCGCAAGACCGGGAAACATCGTGTCTTGAAACGTCAACGCTGTGTAGAGACTGGAGGTATTTTCCAAAAAGCGCCGGAACTCCTGCGCCAAAACGTCTTCACCATCCCAAAGTCCGGGATTTCGGAGCAAAAACTCGCGCAGCCGCGCCCAATTTCCAGTCGCGACATATTCTTCGACCGCATCAAGCTGAGTCGTCGTCAAAGCCGCCTCCGCCGGGGCAGACAGCTTTAGCGCAAGCAGCGCCGCCGAAAGTCCAATCCAAATTTTACGATGCATAATACCCACCAAGCCTAGAGGTTGATTATACCAAGAGTGTTTTCTCGCGACAAGCGCCCAGCCCTGCGCGTTAACCTCAAAACAGGATGCATGCGCTGCAAAAACACGCTATTGTTGCCAAGGAGCGTCGATTTTTACCAGCAGAACTTGTCAATAAAGGCATCATCTGGCCGATAGTCGCCGAATCGCGTAACAAATCCTTTTGGAATAAGGCCATGAGCTTGGATCAGAACGAAACCCGCAGATCGCCGGACGATCTTCAGCCGGATACACGCAATTTGGTGTGGAAAGACCGCAGCAAAACCGCCTTGCGTGCTTTGGTAAATGCGGTTTCGGACATCACACCGCTGATTTTGCTAACAGGTGGCCCCGGTGCGGGCAAAACAACATTCCTAGACGCGGCTCGTACTCAATTTGGCGATGATATTCATGCAATTGATCTAAACGTTGGTGACGGCAGTCCGAGCGCGATCAGCAAGGGCTTTTCAAATCGTGCCAAAAGCAGTGGCAGCGACGGCAGAGGTGATCAGGCGTCTTTGATTGCAACGGTTTCAAAGGAACTGTTCGATCTGGATGCGGTGGGCAAAAAGCTGGTTCTGTTGATTGACGATGGTGATGTTCTTCAAGATGAAGGGATTTCTCTTCTTTTGATGATCGCATCGATCCAGCGCAAGAAACGCTATTTGCCGCGCATTATCGTTGCCGGCTCTTCGGATCTGTTCGATCGCTTTAAAGCGCTTGATAAGGCTAGTGATGCCGCGGTGATTGACGCGATTTCCGTGCCTGCAATGGCCCGCGATGCGACCTTTGAGTTGATCCGCAACGAAGTTGCACAGCACAGCGACGGCAAGGTTCAAATCGATGACGGCGCGGCGGCGACAGTGTACCGGGAAACCAACGGGGTGCCCGGCCCAACCATCGCGCTTGTGCAAAAGGTTCTGGGCAAAGCCCGTCAAGAACGCGTTAACAACATCAACATGCGAAACATCCGCGACCTGTTGTCCAGCGGCGACGACGTGGTCGCTTTGTCTGAGGCGCAGCGTCGTCGTGGGATCGAGCCTCGCCAACGCCCGGAAACACCACCTACCTCTGCTTCGCAAACGCCCAAAAGCGTGAACCTCACCCGAACAACATCAAAGCCCTCACCCAGCGAAGCCGGAACGGGCAAAGCAGCCCAGAACAAAACTAGGCAGAACAAAACTGGGCAGAGCAAAGCCACGACGGGCGAGACGGCAGCAAAACAAAATCCTTCTAGCGATCTTGGAACAACGCCCGACCAGTTACCAAAGTCGATACGCGAGAGCGATGATCCGCAGCAATTGTTGCGCTGGGCAATGGGGGTGAAGAAAAAGCCTGCAGAAAAGCAAAGTGCTGAAATTGCGTCTAATTCCTCGGCATCTGCAAACCTGACGCCCACAAAAGAAACGCCCGCGCCTGCCCCAAAAGCAGCAGCTGAAACGCCACCTGTGGCTCAAAAAAGTGACAGCACGGGCAGTTCGTCATCCCAAAAGCCTGCAGGTTCGGGCTTGCCGCCGATCTCGCCGCCCTTTGAGCCCCAACAACCTGCGGCGACGCAGCCAGAGGCAAAGGCAAGTTCGCCCGAACAACTACCTAAGCCGAAAACAGTTTCCGATGCGATCCTCAGCAGCGAACAGTTTGTGTTTTCGCAAACCGAAGATTTATCCGCAAAACGTGGCTACATCGGCGGCGCGACAGACACTGCTGACAAACAACCGATGGCGCCTCTGGGGCCGCCCGCAGCCGCAGGTCCCGAGACGAATAAACGCGGGCCGCTTTTATTTGGCGGCGGTCTAGCGCTTGGCCTCTTAGGCGCGATTGGGACCGCTGCAGTTTTGGGGTTCTCGCCCATCGGCCAAGAAAAGGCATCACCCGTTGTTGAGAACGGTGGTCCGGGCACAATCATCGCGCTAACAAACCCAATGAGCACCGCACAGGTTGGCTTTGGCAATCATCCGGGTTTGACCCAAGGCGTCTTGCGCCGAGTGCCGGCTGACCTGCCACGCTCGGCCCGGCCGTTGCCTGTAACCGCGCCGACCGCGCCGTCGCTTAGTTTCACCTTGGACAACCGCGTTATGGCCCTTAGCTCTTTGAGTGATGGTCCCGGCAGCGAAAGCTTGAGTTTGGAGCGACAAAGTCAAGCAACCCTTTCACGCACCGAGCGGCTCAGCAGCGAGCTTGCTTCGCTCGAGGGAGAGCTTTTGGCGGCGCAAGATGCCCGCGCGCAAGTGGCCATGCAGACTGAACAGTCTCGCGAAACACTCGCGTCAGTGCGCGGCGAAATCGAAGTAGCGCAGAGCGAGTTGGCACGCCTAACCGAAGACACCGGAACACGGCGCACAGAGCTTTCGTCTCTTTTGCAGGATCTTGCCTCTGGTCAACTTTCGGCCGCCAATGTTGCGGCTGAGACTGACAATCGAGCTGAAGCTTCACAGCTTCGGCTGGCCTCGTTGATCGCGCAAACCGCAGAAACCGAAACAAATCTCACCACTGCGCGGCAACTTTTGAACACGCTAAACGGCGACATTGAAACCGCGCGCGGCGCCCTTGCCTCTTTGGAAGATCGGATCGCCCGGCGCGAAGTTGATCGGGCCGAGTTAGAAACGAAACTCGCAGTTACGAACGGTCAACGGACAGAGCTTGAACGAGGTTTGAGCGCCGCAACAGAGGAACTAGCAACCGCAAGGGCCAATTTTTCCACAACGCAAACTGCATTGCGCGGCGCTCGGTCTGAATTGGATGCCGCGACGGCGGGATCCCAAGAGTTGAATGCACAGCTTGGTCAGTCCCGCGCTCAATTGGCCAGCACGAACGAAGCACTTGCATTGGCGAAGTCGCAATTGACCGGCAGTGAAGCTCAGGCGCAAACTCTGGGAAGCGAAATTGAAGCACTTCAGCGCACGCGCACGGGTCTGCGCGCAGATATCGCAACACTGACGCAACAGTTTGATGTGCTTTCGGCGAAAGTATCTGGTGCTGATGAATTGCGTGAAACGCAAACCCGTTTGGCCCGGGAAGTTCAGGGGCTAACCACGCGACTTGACGAGCTTAGACAACAAGAATCTGACCTAATGGCCAGTTTGGAGCAGCCAGAGACAAGATTACAAAGCGCGCAGAACCAGCAGACGCGTGGTGAAGAAATTTCGCAAGAAATTGCTGATGCGGCCGACGAGCTGGCACAGCAAGCGATCTTGCAGTCTAATTTGCGAGCTGAGCTTTCTACACTGGTATCGAAAAACGAGTTGGCAAGTTCCGCGCTTTCGGAAACTCAGGAAGAACTTCGTGCGCGCAACGACGACCTAGTGGCACTGCGTAAAGAATTAGCAGCGCTTGTTTCTGATGCGCCTGAACGAATTGCCACGCAGCTTCCTTCACTCAGGGCTCAAACAGCCCGGGGGCAAGACGCCACAGAAAACGAAGAGTTGCTTACTTCTGCCTTAGAGAGTGCGGTAACACCAGCAACCGATGCCACACTCCGAGATTTGGCTGGGCAATCGTCTGCATTTGTACCACGTGATGCCCAGCTCGTTGGCGCAGCACTTGGTAAAGCGCCAGGGCTCAGCAGTTTGTCTTCGGCTCAAATGACGGACTTACAAACTCGCATCGAGGCAGGAGAATGTTTGACGGATGCTCTAAAAGCTTCAACCGGAACCATAAATCGGCATACCTTGGCTGTGTTGTTGCGAAGCTTTCCGCTGTGTTCTAACGGATAGATATGACTGCACGATTTCTCCGATTCTTGACGCAGATTTTTGTTTGGACGCTGATTACGGCGCCCTTAGCCATGGCTCAAACCGCTGAAATTAATCTGATGGCGGGTCCCAATCAAAGTACCAGCTTACGAATTGCACAAGATCTTCGCGAAACTGGTTCATCATGTGGATTAGATATCAGCATTCATCAGTCATCTGGCGCGCTTGATAATCTTTTGGCTGTTAAGGAACGCCGCTACACTCAGTTTGGGCTAATTCAAAGTGATGTGTTGGAATATTTGCGGACATATCAACCAGATGTTCCCGATATTGAACGCGCAATGCGCGGCATCACCGTCGCATTTCCTCTTTATCAGCAAGAAGTTCAAATACTCGCGTCCAAAGAGATTTCGAGCTTACAGGATTTGCAAGGCAAACGCGTGGCTATCGGAAATTCGGAAAGCGGAACCTTTTTGACCGCAACTGTCATTTTGGATTTAGCTGGTTTGAATGATGTTGTTCGTTTGGCCGAGAACCCAGATACTGCCTTAGGCTCTTTGGTTGCTGGGGACATAGACGCTTTGTTTTTCGTTGATGGGGCTCCGTCACCACTTTTCCAAGCCGGAGATATTGATCCGAACGTCCTACATCTGGTGCCGATTGATGATCCAATTTTGGCCGCCGTCTATACACCGGCTCTGATTAAAGCTGGGACTTACCCATTTTTGGAAGACGATATTTCTACGGTGTCAGTTCAAGCGATATTGCTTGCTTTTGACTATGCAACTGAACGAAATCGATACAATACTCTAAACTGTAATGCAGTCTCTTCAGTAACCAATTTAGTCACGCAAAATTTGGATAACTTAAGATCCACTGGCCATCCGAAGTGGACTGAAGTTAGTCCAAATTCTACCTTTGAGGATTGGCCAGTGGCACGTTGCGTAGCCTTCGCTTTATCCTCGCCACGCACACTTTCGTGCGACTAATTATTAGTCTCACGCGAAGTAGCCATCAAAAATCGCTCCAGTCTTCTCCGGCAGCCCTTGCGAAGACCGCTTCATCGGCGCCCTCATTCTCAGTACCTTTAGACTTTGAGAGCTTTTCCCAATCAGCGTCGGCTTTTGCTTCCTCAACAACCTTGCTCTTTGTTTTCGCCTGATGGGTTTTAAGCGCTTTTTGAATTGGTTCGTGGCGAGGTTGTGCTTGTTTTACTGGTTCAGGACGCGCTTTGACCGACGTCTTCAACACAGGCTTTGGCGACGCTGGGGGGGTGACGGCTTTGGCAGGTGCAGCTTCTTGAATTGAAGAGCCAACTTTGAAGGCATTAACGAGATCATCAAGCTTTTTGGAGATTTTCTTCAGGGTTTCGCCGGAATTAGCTGAGCTGTCTGCCATGCTTGCATTATGTTGAGTCATGTCATCAAGTTGTGTGATGGTTGCGTTGATTTCTGTGACGCTGCCCGATTGCTCTTTATTTGCCTCGGAAATTTTCGAAATTGTCGTTGAAAGACTATCAATTGCCCCCAAAATTTCGGCGAGTGAGACTCCGGTCGCATCAACTAGCTTCACGCCCTCTTTCACTTTTTGCGAACTGCTGGCGATTAGGCCTTTGATGTCATTGGCGGCTTCGGCGGAGCGCTGAGCTAAGGTGCGTACCTCCGAGGCGACAACAGCAAATCCGTTTCCGGCATCGCCTGCACGCGCAGCCTCGATGGCAGCGTTTACAGCCAAGAGGTTGGTTTGGAAAGCAATGGAATCGATAACGCTAATGATGTCATTGATTTGACTTGAGCTTTCCTCGATCTCGGCCATTGCCGTTACCGCGCTATTTGCAACTTCTCGGCCGTTCGTCGCCATTTTTTGGGTCCCTACAACCAAATCTGCAGATTGAACGGCATCTTTGGAGGTCGTAGAAATTCGCGAGGTTAGATCCTCCATTGTGGCGGCGACCTCTTCGAGGCTTGCGGCCTGAGATTCGGTGCGCCGCGCTAAGGACTGCGCGCCCTCGGACACTGACAGGATATTCTTATTCATGTGATCGCTGGTCGTGCGGATTTGAGAGACGAGCTTTTCGAGGCTACTGAATGTCTTATTCAATGCGTCGGACAGGTCGCGAAAACGGCCGTCGAAACTTCCCGCCACACGGGTGGACAAGTCGCCGTCTGACGCTTGATCAACGGCAGCTTCGACCTCGGAAAAGAAGCTCTCTGTCTTTTCGCAAAGCGTGTTTACACCCTCGGCAACCAGCCTAAGCGCCTCTTCTTCATGCCCCGTATCGCAACGGACAGAAAAGTCACCTTCATTCGCCGCTTTTACGACAGCATCAATAATTGCGCGGGTTTTTGACAGCAGATCTTCTTGCTGCTGTCTAAGATCGGCGGCTTTGTGGGCCTCGGCCTGTTTTTGCTCGTTGGATTGCTGCAGCAAGGTACTTCGAAAGCCTTCTACGCTGTGAGCAATATTCGCAACCTCACCTGTTAAGCCAGCCATTGGAAACGGCGTATTTAAATTGCCTGATGCCATGACGTTGACCCCGCTTTCAACACGCAGGAGCGGCGCAGCCAGTTTTTTGCCAATGAACATAGCCAAAAGGGCGATGAGCCCTGAGGCGACGGCTGCGAAGATTGCCATGTCGCGGGCTAGATCAAATTCACCGGCGAGCGCGGCGGCGCGGTTGTACTGTGAGACGATGTACCAGTTCGAGTCGAAGAACTCTTCGCTTTTGTAAGCGACGAAAGCAGGCTCACCTAAAATACCAGTACCGCCGCTTTCGGACTGATTGCCAAACGTGGTTAGGTTTTCCAAATCCATCGTAATACTTAGAGGGTCTTGGTCAGGTTGCAGGCCCAAATGGGTCCGCAAAACACCGCTGGATTGCTCAACCAAGAAAGTTTGTCGCGGGTTTTCAGGCTCTTCGACAGAGACCACGACATCTAGAGTTTTTGGAACAATTTGCACCGCTACCGCGCCCGCCAGACGCTCTTGTCCCATGAAATCAGTAATGTAGACAGGCACGGCCACAAAGGCCGTCGCTTGTCCGGAACTGGGCTCGTAAGAAGCGAAATCGATAAAGACAGGGTCTCTATTGCCATCAGCGGTTGCTGCGCGGAATGCGTCGCCCAGACCGCTTTCGGAAAACACGCCTTCAGCGACATTTGTGGAAAAGTCGGGTTCCTTGGTGACGGAAAAGAAGACGTTCCCTTTAGGGTCGATCAAGAGGATGTCTTGATAGCCGCGAGAGTCCATATACTCGGTCAGGGTTCTTTGAATTTGCCCGTGAAAATTCGAATAGCTACTGCCGTCCTCTGCCAGCAAGAGCTGCTTGCGCTCAGCGATAGGGTGCGGGTTTTCGCGAATATAGAGACGCCGTGCCTTGCCTGCCTCGTTCTTCTCAAGGGCTTCGAAGGCACCGGCCATGCTGCCCATGTTGTCTTCGATGATCGGTTCATGACGCAGGAAATTGATATCCCCGGTGACCTGATGCTCGAATTCCTCTAACCGCAGGACCATCCGCTCAAGCGGAAGCTGAAGTTGTGTGACGATGGCTTTCTCGCGCGACCCTATGGCCAGCATAATAGACAGCCCGACCACCAGCGCCGCCGTGAGCAAGCTGCACAGCGTTACGGTGACGAAGAGTTTATTAGAGAGAGTCTTCGGGGCAAGTGCCTGGAAAACAGAGCGCATTGACGTCTCCTGCGAAAAAACACAAGACGGCTGATAGAGGCAAACACCTGAGATTTCGTTAAAAGACGCTCAGCCAGAGTGCGCCACGCGCGCGCTCAGCGCTAAGCTCTGGGCATTTCAGGCGATTTTACCAGCCAAATGCGTAGTTCCAAGTCGATCACGGACCTTAAACCCGCGTCAATTTTATCAATTCAGGGGCCTGTATTTAGTCATCAGGATGCGGGAACATTGTAAATGGGCCGCCTTGGTAATTCAATTCGTCATCGTTCGGATCAGCTTGCGGGAAAGTCTCTGCTATCTTTTGAGCAAAAGCCGCGCTGTTGTCTTGCGGACGATAACCGACATGAGCCGCCGCCCCATTATCCCACCACATCTGATCGTTATCAGAAACACCGTACATTATCGTAAACCCGATATGCTCTGCCGCGAAAACCGCACGGGCGAGCCGCGCCATGTCGTCATAACTTTGAAACATCGGTAAATGACGGCGGCTTTTGGGCCGATCAAAACAAGCACCAATGCGCAGCGCCACGCTCTCGATCCCAAATTTATCCCAGTAAAGCTGGCCCAAATTCTCGCCAAAGACTTTTGATAGCCCATAAAGCGTGTCGGGCCTTGGTGACGCATTCGTCTCTAGTCGCTGGGTTCGTGGATAAAACCCCACCGCGTGGCTCGATGAGGCAAAAAGAATACGGCGACAGCCTGCAAGCCGGGCCGCTTCGTAGATGTGATAGGCGCCGCGAATGTTGCTATCTAAAATCGTGTCCCATGGGCCTTCGACCGGGTGACCGCCCAGATGAATGATGCCATCGCACCCCTGCACCAGCTTAGTGACCGCGTCTTGGTCAGCAAGATCGCATTCAACCAATTCCTCATGCGGCTTTGCCTCACCACTTAAGGTGCGATCGGACAAGCGCAGGTGAGGCGCCAGATCAAAAAGGCGTTCGCGTAAGGCCGAGCCAATGCCGCCAGCTGCACCAGTGATTAACAAACGCTGCAAATCGTCCTCATTTTTTATGTGGGCGTAAAGCCTAATGGCCAATTTATAGAGCTGTTTGCTTTAAGCAATGGCATTGAAAGGCTGATACGCCCAGCCCAGCTTGATAGACTTAGCTGGCAAAAGGCCCGACGCTTGGCCGGGCCTTCAAAATCATGCCTTCAAGCGGCGGTTAAACGATCATAAAGCTGTCTTCGGTCAGATCAGACAGCTTCGTGCGCCAAAGCATCAAGATATCGCCTTCGCCAAAATCGATCTTCACCGACCGGCCAACCTGCTGGGCGTGTTCGCTGATATCCGTGAAATCGGTAATCCCATCGACATCGAGCAAAACTTTATCTTGATGAGCGTTGAAATCCCAAACCGTATCGCGCCCGTCATCTTCGCTAAAGACAAACACGTCCTCGCCGCGCCCGCCGAACAAATGATCACGTCCGGTGCCGCCAGCAACCACGTCGTCACCGCTGCCACCTTTGACAATATCGCGGCCAATCCCGCCCATGATTTGATCGTCGCCAGAGCCACCAAAGAGCTTATCATGCCCCGCGCCACCATCGATCACATCCCAGCCAGAGCCGCCAAACACAAAGTCATTACCCGCTTTTGCGTCAATCATATCGTCATCGCGGCCGCCCCAAATGAAATCGCGCTTGTTGCTGCCGTCGCGTTCTTTCACGGTGTTGATATGCACCTTAGCAATCTGCGCACCGGGGCGGGTGAAGTCAGCCGCAGCCGGGTCGATCTCAACTCCAAAGGCGTTTGTGCCCCCGAGGATGATCTGATCACCCGTTGGATTAGCCATAGAGCCATTAAAGCCCGGATGCTGCCCGACCACACCGTTTTCATCCATGCCTGTGTTGGGGCCAGTTTGGTTGATAAAGGCGGCATCCATCTCGGTATTCACTTCGGTGCCCGCATCATACACGTCACCACCGTCAAACTTGATGGTCTTGGCCCCTTTGAAATTGCCGTGGGCATCAAAAAGTTTGATGCTTCGATCTGTCCCGACAAAAGCATCGTTCGAGGGCAAAACCATCGCCCCAAGGCTGATATGCGTGTTGCTGCCATCAACATCAACCCTCACCGCCGCCATCTCGCCCGTGGCAATCGGCCCTGCCGCGCCAAGAACAGCGCCGCTTTGCGCATCGGCATCTGCTGCCATTAACTCGCCATTGATCGGGGCAAAATTTCCGTCCTCTGCGAGGGCCTCAAGCCCCGGCGTGGCGGTCTGGCCTGCATTAAAAAGGTCAAAGCCTTGCGAATGAATCCCGAACCAGAATGGTGTCAGAAAGGTGCCGCCGACATCGGCGGTATTTTTCACTGAGATACGAAGTTGGGTCATGAGGTCCTCCTATGGTGCCTGTTAGAAGGCGCTAGGAAACACGGCCCGCGTGATTTGGATATAAAACTTACACTCACGCGCCATCAAAGAAATTTGACAAAACGCTACTTGGAGGGCGCAAACCTTTCGCGGCCATCGGCGCGTGTTGCACGCCAAAGGCCACCAGCGCGGTGCAAAACAGGCCCAATCAGCGGCAAACCCCGCCTTCACAGCGATGTGACGTGGAAATCGCACCGAACTGGTACAACTTACCCATGACTGCTCACTTTTGGATCGAACAGGGGTTTCACGAATGATTAAATCATCACTTTCACGCCGCCAAGTTCTGGCAACGGGGGCCACCGCGCCGCTCGCCCTAGGGGCCACAGCCGTCCCAAGCCTAGCGGACGGGCACGCAGCGCCGCCCAATGCGAACAAATATTCCTTCGGCATCGGCGCCTTCGAAGTCTCGACCATGCTGGTGGGCGGGCGCACCGTCGATGAGCCGCAGGGCATTTTTGGCATGAACGTCTCGCCCGAGGAATTCACCGCCGTGAGCGAGGCGAATTTCATCCCTGCGGACAAAGCCCGCTTCTTTTTCACCCCAACGGTGGTGAACACCGGCAACGAGGTTGTGCTCTTTGACACAGGGCTCTCGGCGGCCATGACCCTACCGGCCCTTGAGGCTTCGGGCATCACTGCCGGCCAAGTCGATGTGGTCGTGCTGACCCATATGCACGGCGATCACATTGGCGGTTTGACCCTTGAGGACGGCACGCCGACCTTCCCCAATGCCCGCTACGTGACCGCGCAGGCCGAGTTCGACGCTTGGGCCGCGATGGAGAACGAAGGCTTCGACGCCAAAGTGCGGCCCTTGGCGGAAAAGATGAGCTTTATTGGCAATGAGCAGAGCGTGGTTTCGGGCATCACCGGCATGCTGGCCGCTGGGCATACGCCGGGGCATATGGTCTATATGATCGAGAACGGCGGCGCGCAGCTTTTGCTGATGGCGGATCTGGCCAATCACTACGTCTGGTCGCTGGCCTATCCCGATTGGGAGGTCCGCTTTGACCGTGACAAAGCCGCCGCCGCTGCCAGCCGCCGCAAGGTTCTGGGCATGGCCGCTGCCGACAAGCTGCCAGTGATCGGCTACCACATGCCCTTTCCGGCGGTGGGCTATGTGGATACCCGCGAGAACGGCTTTCACTATGTGCCCGCGAGCTATCAGTTGATCCTCTAGGTGCAAATGCCCCTGAATGATCCGCCCAATCGGCGGGTCATTTCGGCTTGCCCCTTGACGCTTTGACCCTCTGGCTCCTACATGCGCCCCTGATCTTCATCGCATCAAGGGGCGCGCATCATGGGTTTCAAAACAGGCATCGTTGGCCTTCCAAACGTCGGCAAATCCACGCTGTTCAACGCGCTCACCAAATCCGCTGCCGCTGAGGCCGCGAATTTCCCGTTTTGCACCATCGAGCCAAACGTGGGCGAGGTCTCGGTCCCCGATGCGCGGCTCGAGAAAATCGCCGCCATCGCCACGTCAAAAAACGTGATCCCCGCGCGCATGACCTTTGTGGATATCGCGGGTCTGGTGAAGGGTGCCTCTGAGGGCGAGGGTCTTGGCAACCAGTTTCTCGCCAATATCCGGGAAACCGACGCCATCGCCCATGTTCTGCGCTGCTTTGAGAACGAGGACATCACCCATGTGGATGGCCGCGTTGATCCTGTGGCTGATGCGGATACCATCGAGACAGAGCTGATGCTCTCGGATCTGGAGAGCATCGAAAAGCGCATCGCCAATCTGACCCGCAAGATCAAAGGCGGCGACAAAGAGGCGGTCGCGGCCAATCGGCTTTTGGAGGCCGCGCGCGATCTGCTGGGCTCGGGCCGTCCGGCGCGCGAGTTGGAGGTGGATGACGAGGATCAAAAGATATGGAAGCAGCAGCAGTTGTTGACCTCGAAGCCGATCCTTTATGTGTGCAACGTCAATGAGGACGACGCCGCTGAAGGCAACGAGTATTCCGCCAAGGTTATGGAAATGGCCAAGGCTCAAGGCGCGGGCGCGGTGGTAATCTCGGCGGCGATCGAAGAGGAACTGGCGCAGCTTGACGACGAAGAATCTGCAGTTTTCCTTGAGGAAATGGGCCTCGAAGAGCCGGGTTTGAACCGCCTGATCCGCGCGGGCTACGAGCTGTTGGGTCTGCGCACGTATTTCACTGCCGGACCAAAAGAGGCGCGGGCGTGGACCATCCCCGCAGGGGCGCTGGCCCCTCAGGCGGCCGGTGTGATCCACGGAGATTTCGAGGCCAAGTTTATCCGCGCCGAGACCATCGGCTTTGACGATTATGTCGGCCTGAACGGCGAGGCAGGGGCGCGCGAGGGCGGCAAGCTGCGCGCTGAGGGGAAGACTTATGAGGTCAAAGACGGCGATGTGCTGAACTTTTTGCACGGCGCTTAAAACGGCGCTTAACGGGGTGCTTAACGGGGTGCATAAGCGCGGGATCAACTCGCCCCGCTGGACGCCAGAACCGGACCTGCTTACAACCTAAAGGGCCGCCGAACGGGCGCGCCTTAACAGGAAGCCAGATATGCGCCGCGCAATTCTAAAGCAGGACCCGCACAGCCTTAGGGATCATGCGGAAAAAAACCTTGAGGTCGCCATTGGCCGCGAGGTGCGCGCCTATCGCCATCAACAGGACATGACCGTGGCCGAGCTGGCCGAGAAAACCGGCCTCTCGATTGGCATGCTCTCGAAGATCGAAAACGGCAATACCTCCGCCTCGCTGACCACCCTGAAAATTCTGGCGGACACCCTGCGCGTGCCCCTGACCTCGTTTTTTCGCCGCTACGAAGAGGCGCGCGAGGCGGTGCATGTCAAAGAGGGCGACGCGGTGGAAACCACACGCGCTGGCACCCGCGCGGGGCATCAATACCACCTGCTGGGCCATCTGGGCGCGAATAACACCGGCGTGGTGATTGAGCCTTACGTCATCACCCTGACCACCGCATCCGACGTCTTTCCGACCTTTCAGCACGACGGCGTCGAGATGCTTTACATGCTGGAGGGCGAGGTCACCTACCGCCACGGCGATGAGCTATATGATCTGCGCCCCGGTGATAGTTTTCTCTTTGACGCCGACGCCCC
>CAYLLD010000025.1:0-14006 GCA_964384315.1 uncultured Rhodobacterales bacterium
CGGTCTCGGAAATGATCTCGATCTCAATCGGCTCACCGCCTGCCAGAACGTAGTCTTTGGGCTTTTCGATGATGTTGCTGTCATGGGCGAGATTTTCGAGCCAGAACGCCACATCAGCGGAGGTGAAGGGCGATCCGTCGGACCATTTGTGACCCGCGCGCAGAGACATGGTCAGCGCGGTGAAATCTTCGTTCCACGACCAAGATTTCGCGACATTGGGCACGATGGTTTGCAGATCGTCAGAATAGCGCACGAGGTTTACGTGGCGCACGGACAAAAAGTCGGACGTGCCCGCCTCGGTGTTGTTGGACAGCGCATCAAAGGTGCCGCCATAGGTGCCGATCATGTCGTAGGGGACAACCACGAGAGGCTCGGAGGGCAGACGCTCGGCCAGAGGCGGCAGCGCGCCATTGCCTTGGATTTCGGCATTGAGGGCTTCGATTTCTGGGTTGGCGGAAAACGCCATGGTGCAGCCTGCGGCGGCTTCGAAAGCGGCAAGCTCGTATTGCTGCGGGAAAGCACCCGCCGCGACATCGCCCATATCGGCCAAAGTCACCGCTGGGCAGTTCGCATAAGCGGCGGTTGAACACAAAAGAAGCGCAGCTGCGCCCAAAATCGACTGTCTCATTTAGAGAATTCCCTCACTGAATCGGTTCGTGCATCAGAGCAAGCCTGTGCAACTGAATTATGACAGATTTTTCGCGGGGAACGCGGGAAAACGTATGAATTGTGGCAACAGGCTGGCTCATGCCCAAAGACTAGGCTTTAAGCTGCCTAAAGACTAGGCGCGTTGGTCCCATTACTCGGCTCTAAAGGCCGGATGGTCGCCACAAGCTCTGCCACCGGAAGACCGAATTTGCGCATCACCGATTTGTTCATGATGGTGCCGTTCTCCATCAGATACATCCAGTCTGTAACCGACAGCACATGGCCACCCGCCTCGGGGGTGAGACGGATTTTATAGGTCATACGAACCGTGGCCCCGGATTGCTGCCCAATCCCTTCGCCCACCAGATCATCAGCGGTGGCGGTAAAGGCGCCGTTTTCGCCCATCTTAAGATACCATTTGCGCGATTGTGTTCCCGCACCTGCGTAGGAAAATTGCTCGGCCAGCGTGCCCGTGTTGCCGCTCCAATCGCCTTGCATCTCAGCCACAAAGCGGGTGGCGACGCGGCCCGTCGGCCCATAAATGATCCCTTCGGAAATCATATCCCCTGCCAGATGGGTCTGGATGTCAAAGGCGGGCCCGAGATCTTGGTAATCTGCGGGGCGCTGCGCCCGAAAATTAAAGCCGGGGCGCCAGAGCAGCAAGACTGCCAAGCCAAGGGCGATGAATAGCAGGGTCGTCATATGGAAAAGACCTCTCGGGGTAGGCGCAGCAAAACCACGATGGCGATGAGCTTAGCGACACAAGGTAGCACGGCATAGGCGAAAGTCAGCGCGCCGAGTGCGGATTTCGTGTTTTGCCCGCCCGCCTCAAAGCCAAATGCATCAAGAAAGGGCAAAAGGATGAGCGCAGCGGCGGCCAGTGCAAGTTTCAGCGCGAAAGACCAGATGCCAAAGGCGAGCCCGGATTTGAGCCCTGCGCGGTTGAGCCGCCCGGCGAACAACGCGGGCAGGATGATCATATCGGCCCCGAGCGCTAGGCCTGAGGCGATGGAGATCACCCCAAAGCCAAAGGCTGCGCCTTGGGGCAGGACGGCGGCACCCATAAAGGCGACGATGGACAGGGACATGGCGATCGCCAAGAGGCCGCGCGCGCCAAAGCTCTTGAGCGCGCGGGTCCACAGGGGCACCGATAGTCCGGCGGCAATAAAAAAGAGGATCAAAAACGGGCCAGCAAGGCCGCGCAGCATGAGGCGGTCTTCGACAAAGAACAAAAACAGTGTTGAGGTCATGGCCACGGGCAGGGCGTTGACGAAGGCTAGGGCAATCAGGTCCGTGCCTCCGGCTGCGCGCAGTTGCGAAAAGCTAAAGGGCTCGCCGGGTTGGGCGTTGCCGCGCCATAGCCCATGGGTCAGCGCCGCAATCAAAACCGCCATTGCGGCAAGTGCCAGCCCAAATCCCGCGTATCCAAGCACCATGGGTGCGGCGGCGGCGACGATGATCCCCGCCAGCATGCCCGCCTCGCGGTAGGCGGATAGCCGATAGATCGCGGCGGGCGTGCTGCTGCCGGCGAGGGCGATGGTTTGGCCGTAGAACAGCACCGAGCCCAAGCTGTAGGCGGTGAAAAGCAGCACCAAGCCCCCGATCAACCACCACAGCGATGCAATTTGTGCCGACAGAGTGAACACCGCCAAAAAGCCGAGCCCGACGCCGCCCAAGGCGAGTGCCGCAAAGAGGCTGCGGCGTGCGGGAAAGGCGTCGATCAGGCGGCCAAGGGCTGGGTCTTGGATGAAATCGAGGCAGCGGATGCCGATGAGGATCAGGCTGACCGTGGTTAGGGATAGGCCAAGTTCCGCGGCGGCAAATCGTGGGAGGTGAATGTAAAGCGGCAGGCCCGCTGCGGCCAATATCATGGCGAAAAGTGCGACGCGGGCGGGGTGTTTCATGGGTGCCCCAAGGGGCGCAAGTCAGGCATGGTGTAGCTCAACTTGGATCACATCCGCCGCGCCGCATTCGAAACTGGCGGCGGTGGTCGCAAAATAATAACGCCATGCGCGCAAGCTCATATCGTCAAAGCCAAGCGCCCCGAGACGCGGGCGCGTTTGCGTGCAATCGGCGCGCCCACTCATGACAGGTCGCCGCGTAATCGGAACCAAACCCAAAGATATTTCCAACGCGCAACCCCGCCTCGCGCGCGACCTTGCGGATGACCGCGTTTGAAGCCACGGTATTGCCTGCCGCACGATAGGTTTTGGCAAAACTCTTGCGGTTGCGCATGATGTCAAAAAGGCTGTCGGCGGTGGTCACGCTTTGCAGCACCGCCCGCCCATCCGGGGCCAGCGCCGCTTTGATCTGCGCGAAATAGGCAGGCCATTTGGCGTGAGGGATGCGGGCAAGTTGCTCGATTGAGACGATATTGGCAAAGCGCCCCTGCGCCGCATCAAAATCGCCGATCCGAATGTCCCCCAAAAGATCAAGCCGCGCCGCCGCATAGCCCTTTTTTCGGTGCGAGGGCGTGTATCCGGTGACCCCGTGGCCCAAACGCGCGGCGCGCTCGGCGAAACCGCCCCAGTCACACCCTAGATCGAGAATATCGCCGTCAGGGGTGAGCTTGCTGATGATCCGGTCGTTCTTGCGGTCTTGCGCGGCCTCAAGATCATTGCTGGTGTCAGTGAAAATCGCACCCGAGAAATTCATCCCGCGATCAAGCACGAGTTGAAAGAACTCATTGCCCGGATCCATCAGTCTGCGGATGTTGCGGGTGAGTTTGCGGTTCGGGCGCAGCGCAGCCAGCGCTTGGATGCGCGCGCTGGTTAGGGCCGATCCATGTTGCAATGGCTCTAGGTGATCGGCGTTTTGGTGGATTAAGCTGGTAAGCGCTGTAAGCGAGGGGGTGTCGATATACCCCGCAACATAGGCCTCGCCCAAGCCCAATTCGCCCCGCGCCATGATCCAATCCGCTGCGACCCAGTTGCGGATCACCAAATGCGCCTCGGGTGCGCCAGTGCCAAAGGTGAGATTGGTCTGCCCCGGCGCCTCTAGGGTAAGCCGCCCTTGGGTTATGCGCTCGCAAGCGCGCAGAAAATCGCGTTTTAGGAATTGTGTGGCGTGGAGCATTGGCTGATTTCGCTTGTGGGAGGGGTAGGGCGGCGCGCAAACGGCGCCCCTTTGAGGCGCAGGATGACGGCTTGCCAGTGGATGAGTGCAAAGACCCGCAGCGCGCCAAAGGGACGGCGCAAGGCGGCATAGATGAGGCTGGTTGTGGTAAGTGCGCGCCGCCTGCCGCCCAGGGTTGCGACAAGCCCGTCTTCACCATTGCGGTGCAAAATGCGGATCGCGATTTTTTCCTGCGTGATGTCGAAGGTGAATTTATAATCCCCCGCAACGCTTTGAAAGGGCGAGACATACATTAGTTTTCGCGCGACAATTGGCATTTGTGGGTCAATCGGTGCAAAATCCGGCGCGTGGCACAGATAACTGTGACGGTCGCGGCTGGTGTTATTGACCTCGGCAATCACCCCAATCAGATCATCGCCGCGCAACGCGAGCCAAAAGCTAACGGGGTTAAAGATATAGCCCAAAAAACTGGGCTGGGTCAGGAGCCGCAGGTCATAATTTGCGCGCAGCCCGGCGGTTGCAAACGCGTGGCGCGCCCAATCAGCGCCTTTTGTGCCATCAAGACTGCCGTGATTGCGGTCATTCACCGCAAATAGATTAAAACGATTGCGCGAAAACAGCCCGCGCCCCGGTGCATCCGGGTCAATCAACACAAAATCGACCGAATAGCGAAAAGCATTGGCTGGACCATTGCCGCGCCTTACGCGCCGCGCATGGGCGGTCACTGCGGCAATGTGTTGGGGCTGCGCAGGATTTGGGGCTGCGGTCATGCGATAACCTGCTCCATCCGCTGGGCGATGCGCATGGCAGAAGCGAAGCCGTCTTCGTGAAACCCATGCCGCAGATAAGCGCCTGCAAACCAAGTGTTGTTGTCGCCTTGAATGTCGCCGATCTGCCATTGCGCTTTCAGCGCGGCGTTATCAAACACCGGGTGGTGGAAGGTTTTTTGATCGTAGATCAACGGCTCGGGCACTTCGCTTGGCGGGTTCAGCGAGACCAAGAGCAGATCATCATTGGGTATGTTTTGCAGGCGGTTCATCCAATATGTCACCCCCAGCTTTTTCGCATCCCCCGTGCCATTGGCGCGGTAGACCCAACTCGACCAACAGGCGCGGGTGCGGGGCATTTGCGCGGGGTCGCGGTGCAACACCATCTCGTTATCTTGGTATCTGATCGCGCTGAGCGCCTTTTGCTCTTGCGGGGTTGGCGCCTCGAGCATCGCCAGAGCCTGATCTGAATGGCAGGCAAGGATCACTTCGTCGAAACAGGCCTCATCGTGGCCTTTGGCTATGATCGAGACCGCGGCGTCTTGGCCAGCTTCATGACGGCGCACCGCCTGAACTGGGGCGCCCGTGTTCACGGTCACGCCCGCGCGTTGCAGATGGTGCAAAAGCCGCTCGACATAGGCGGTGCTGCCCCCGGTCACTGTCCACCAATCTTGCTGATCGTTGATGCCTAAAAGCCCGTGATTGCGAAAGAAACTGACCAAAGCGCGTGCAGGAAAATCGCGGACGTCTTTGGTCGGGGTCGACCAGATCGCGCCGCAGATCGGCATAAGGTAGTAGTTTTGAAACCACGCACCCAGCCGCATCTCGTCCACCAATTCACCGATGGTCATTGTGTCATCGCGCACAGCCGCCTCTGCACCGCTGTTAAAGCGCATAATATCCCGCACCATCCCCGCAAAAGCGGGGCGCATCAGATTGCGGCGTTGTCCGAGCAGGGCGCCAAAGGTCTGCAAGCCGTATTCTACGCGCCCGCCTGTGCCATTTTCGCCCGCTCCATTATCTATCGTAGCCCCAAAACTCATGTCCGAGCGCTCAAGGGGCACATCAAGGTCGTGAAACATCCGCGTTAAATGCGGGTAATTGGCGAAATTGAACACGATAAAGCCCGTGTCCACTGGTTGGTCACCAGCTTTGCCCGCCATAACCGTGCGCGCGTGCCCGCCAAGGCGCGGGGCGGCCTCATAGATGGTGATATCATGGTCAGGGCAAAGCAGATAGGCGCTAGCCAGTCCAGAAATCCCTCCCCCCACTATAGCGATGCGGCGGCGGATCGGGCGGTTAGCGTCAAACGACATTCGGGAGTGTTCCGTTATTGTTATGTAAGGCTTACGAGAGCTTTGACGGTTTGGATCAAATTCGCCCGGTTAAAAGATATGCTAAATTAGTGATCCACTCCTCGACGCGCTACGTAAACGAACTATGCTGGATGTTGATGAGAAGATTTTGGTCGTCACTGATGCGATGCCGCCACAAAATAGGGCGGGCTCGCCTGCGCGGCGTAACGTTAAAGAAAAGGTTAGGCTCGTCTCTCTACCTAAGCCCCCATCGGTGCCATCTGAGCAAACTTTGCTGATGCTCAAGGTGCGCGATCATCGTGATCGGGCGGCCTTCGGGGCGTTGTTTGATCATTTTGCGCCCAAGGTCAAAGGCGTGATTATGCGTTCGGGTGTATCGGGGGCGGCGGCGGATGACATCGTACAAGATGTGATGCTGACGCTTTGGCAAAAGGCGCATCAGTTTGATCCGGCGCGCGCTCAGGTGTCGAGTTGGGTGTATCAAATCGCGCGTAACCGCCACATCGACGTGATCCGGCGCGAGCGGCGTCCGGTGCCTGAGGCTTTGAAACACGAAGAAACCGTAGAAGAGGACGCCAGCGAGATCGTGGCGCTCGAAGAAGAGACAACAAAGTTGATTACCGCGCTGGGCACCCTAACTGAGGATCAGCGCGAGATGGTCGAGAAGGCATATCTCGGCGAATTAAGTCATAATGAAATTCAGGTTCAAACCGGCTTGCCGCTGGGAACGATCAAATCAAGAATTCGCCTTGGGCTAGAACGCCTGAGGCATGAATTAAAGGGAAGCCAATAGCCATGTCTGTGATTGCGCATCATGCGCCCGATGAGTTGTTGATGGCCTATGCCTCCGGCGCATTGCCTTATGAGTTTGCCTTGGTGGTCGCCACCCATGTCTCGCTTTGTGATGAAAGCCGGGCGCGGTTGTCAGCCCATCAGGCGGCAGGTGGCGCCGTGTTGGAAACCCATGCTGGCCAGAGCATTTCCGGCGATCTGAAAGCGCGGGTGATGGCCTCGATTGAGGATGCGCCGATTATGCGCGAAGAGCCTGCGGCCTCTGGCATTTTTCCCGCGCCTTTGATGGATGCGCTGGGCGGGATGCCCCCCAAATGGCGCGCCTTGGGCGGGGGCAATCGCCAGTCGATCTTGTCCCACAGCGATCAAGGTTCGGTGCGGCTTTTGTATATTCCCGGCGGTCAGGCAATGCCCGATCACGGCCACAACGGGTTGGAATTGACCCTCGTGTTGCAAGGCGCCTTCAGCGATGCTTCGGGGCGGTTTGGGGTTGGTGATCTTGAGGTTGCGGATGATGACATCGAACACACACCAGTTGCCGAACCGGGGCAGGCCTGTATTTGCCTCGCCGCGACGGATGCTGCGCTTAGGTTTAAGTCCTTCGTGCCGCGGATGTTGCAGCCGTTTTTCCGAATTTAGTGCGCTATCTCAAGGCAGGGCAACCAAGACGTGATCGCCTTCGAGTTTTGTTGAGAAATGCGCTAAATCCTCGCAAGCCGGTAGCCGCCGCGCCTTTCCGGTGCGAATATCAAAGCGCGCACCGTGGAGCGGGCATTCGATATAGTCATCTGCGACCACACCGTCCTTAAGCGCGACGTTCTCGTGGGTGCACCGACCATCGGTGCAAAACAGATCACCTTCATGGGTGCAAATCACAACATAGTCTCGGCCCGCATGGGAAAACCCCAGCATGGCCCCCAATTTCAGCTCGGTTATGTGACAGGCTTGAACCCAATTTGTCGTCATTGACGTATCCCTAAAGTAAAACGCCCGAGCAAGACCCGGGCGTTTTGGTAATCTGTTGGCGTGTATTTAAGCCCGGTTTACAGGTCGAGGCCCAGTTTGCGCGCCGTTTCCATCGTGATCTGAGGGCCAGCGCCGTCTTGATAAGCGGCAACCGCTGCCCGTGTGGCAGGGCCAGTGACGCCATCGATTTCACCCTCGTAAAGGCCACGATCTTTCAGTGCAGCTTGCAATTCACGCAAAACATCTGGGGTGATGGTATCGGCGCAAACAATTTGCATACGCTCGTTGCGCGATGGGGCCAGTTCGGTTTCGGTGGTCTCGTCGCGGTAAACGGCGGGCACCGGCACTTCGCGGGTCATGGCCGGTTGGTCAATCACGCGCTTTGTGTTGGTTTTATAGACCGCAGGTACCGGGATCGTGCGCGTTGAGGCAGGCTTGTCGACCACCCGAACTTCGATTTCCTGAAACTCAACTTCCGCACCAGCGCCGTCGCCGTCAACAGGCACACGGCGGGTCACGGTCTCATAGACAGCAGGCACTGTCTCTTCGCGAGTTGTGGCCTCTTCGACGAGAACGCGCTTGGTCTCGGTCTTGAACTCAGCAGGAATTTCCACCAGCGCCATCACGCCGGTTGAAGAGACCTGATTGGCCAGAACCACGCCACCCAGAGCCTCGGCCCCGATGGGGTGCACCTTGGTCGACGGGCGCCATTCGGTAAAGGCATCCTTAACTTTCACGCGTTCGGTGACTGTGTCGTATTCCGCAGGCACCTCAACGGTGCGCGTGGTCGCCTCGGTCACAAGAACCCGCTCAGTCACGGATTTCAGCTCTGTCTCAGTTCCATCGGCGGCAGCGGTTGCATTAACCGGGATCCGCTTTTTGACGGTCTTGAAAGTCGCAGGCACCCGCTCTGTGCGCGTGGTGGCTGGGGTGACCAAAACTTGTTCCGTTATGGTCTTGTAGCTTGCAGGCACCGTCTCTTTTTTGGTGGTCGCTGGCGATACAAGAACCTGCGTGGTGCGCTTCGAGGTGCGCGCCGGGATGGTCATGTTTTCAAAGCAGCGATCCGCATCAGGGGCCGTGGCTGTTGTAAGAGGCGCGGTTGGCGCAGCCGGGGCTGGAGCCGGGGCTGGAGTAGGTGCCGGAGCAGGGGCTGGAGTAGGTGCCGGAGCAGGGATTGCCGCGATAACAATCGGCGGCTCTTCCTCTTCGACCGGAGAGGCAGCAGCGGCGGTTTGCCGGGGCGGCGTCGTGACGCGCGGTGTAAGCGGTGGCAGAACAGGCGGCCCTGAAAGAGCTGCGGCACCGTTTGCCGTAACGATCGTTGTTGTATCAAGATCCGAGATCAGGACGGGGCCTGCATCCTCGCCAATAACATCGGCTAGGGGGAAATCGCCAAATCCGAGGTCTGCGCAGGCGGATAGACCGGTCAGTACGGTGACTGATAAAAGTGCATTTCTGCGTTTCATTTTGTCCTCAACGACGTTGTGTTAACTTTTTGGGCAGTCTAGCTTGATCTGCCCCGAGTTCAATTGATTTCAATTTCTACATTCTTCATTTTTTTTGTGTGTTGATGATATGCCAGTTTGTAGGCCTTTTTGGGACGTTTTGACGCGGATTATGCGCGAAATTTTTCTCATTATAGCGCCCCGCTGGCGAGATGATCCAAAAGATGGGACAAATCATCGATTTGATGGGCGATCACATGGGTCACTTCTCCCTCGCGTTGCAAGACCCCATGCACCCGTAAAAGTCGCCCCGCTACCACCGCGCGGCGGAACTTTTCGTAAGTTTTAGCCCAGACCACCACATTAGCAATGCCCCCCTCATCCTCAAGGGTCAGAAAAATCACCCCTTTGGCCGTGCCGGGGCGCTGGCGCACCATCACCAGCCCCGCCACCGTCACCCGCGCGCCATGGGGCGGCTCGTGCAGTCGGTTGTGCGGCAAAGCATGGGGCGGGCGCGGCAGTGGTGCCAGCTTAGATGGGTGTGCAGACGGGTGTGCAGATAGGTGATCAGATGGGGGGGCAAGCGCTTGGGTCATTTGCGTGGCAACGCCTGTGTCATAGTTTCACCTTGTCAAAATGGTAGGAACAAAAATAGAACATCAAACAAAATCAGTCAACAGGTGGGTCGCTCTATGGTCAATGCGGTTGATCGCACATAAATACGCAAAAAAGCTAAGGAACAGTGCAATGGCAAAGATCACTTATATTGAACACAACGGCACAGCCCATGAGGTGGATGTCGCCCCCGGTCTGACCGTGATGGAAGGCGCTCGGGACAATAATATTCCGGGCATCGAAGCGGATTGCGGCGGCGCCTGTGCCTGCTCGACCTGCCATGTCTATGTGCAGGCGGATTGGGTTGAGAAGCTGCCCGCCAAAGACCCGATGGAAGAGGACATGCTCGATTTTGCGTGGCAGCCCGATGCGGCGCGCTCGCGTTTGACCTGCCAACTCAAAGTCACCGAAGCCTTTGACGGGCTGGTTGTGCAGATGCCCGAAAAGCAGATTTGATCTGCATGCGTCTCTTGGCTGCACTGCTGGCGCTGCTGAGCATTGCCGGGTGCGGCGTGGCGCAGGACAGGCAAGACACCGCGACGGGATTGGCCGGGCAAGAGGCCGGGCAAGAAACACGTCTGGGCGGTACCACTGCCCGGTTTGACGATCCCACAAATCGTTACGGCCACGATGTTTTGGGCGGTTTGCCCGAATGGGGCCGCCTGTGCTTGCGCCATGATGGCCAAAGCCAAGGTTTGGGGCGCGCTCAATGCTATGATCTGCCGCAAACATCTGTTTTCGAAGACATCGCCCCGCGCCTTGCGGATACCAATGGGGACGGCGTGGCCGAAGCCATTGTGGTTGAAAGCAGTATCTCTGGTGGGGCATCGCTGGCGGTCTATTTTCTCAATAGTGCCGGGCTGACACGGGTCGCCACCCCGCCTATCGGTCAGCGCAACCGTTGGCTGGCACCGGTTGGTATCGCGGATTTAAACGGCGATGGCAGCCTAGATATTGCCTATGTTGAAACACCCCATTTGGGCAAAACTCTAACATTTTGGAGTGTTGAGGGGCGCAGTTTGCGCAAACTTGGCGCGCATCAGGGGTTTTCGAACCACCGCATTGGCGAGCCGTTTATCACCAGCGGTATTCGCAATTGCGAAGGGGCGCCGCAGGTTGTGTTGCCCGATGCCTCATGGCGCCGTGTCATGGGCGTGCGCCTCGAAGGCGAGGGGGTGCGAGTGACGGATTTGGGGCCCTTTGAGGGGCGTGCGGCGCTAGAAGCGCAGCTAAAATGCTAACGCGCCGCCAAAGCTGAGCTGATCAGATCGACCACCCCTTGCGCGGTTGATAGTTGCGCCACATCGCTGGCTTGCAGGGTGATGCCCCAATTCGTGGCAATGGCGCGGTAAAGCGGGATGCGCTCATCGACAATCTCGCGAAACGACCAACGGATAAAGGCATCCGGGTCGACGGTCTGGGGGGTTGCGTCCATTTCAGTCAGATATCGCTGCCAGCGCGCGCGCATCTGCTCGGGGCGGGTGTACATCGGTTTGGGCGCTTTAGAGAATCGCTCGCAAAGCGTTTGCGTATCCGCCGCGCTCCCTTCGATCCAGATAATCAGCGCATGCTCCGCAAGGAGGCTGAGCACCGGGTCCTGCGCATCCTCGGGGTCCACAACCTCACAAACCGAGCCGGAGGTGTCGCACACAAAATTTGGGTAGTTATACGTATCTTGCGCGCGCTCAATGAAACTGGCCACATCGCGCATGGCAGCAATTTCAGCCTCGCGGTGCAGGGCTTGGCGGCGCATATATTCTTCAAATTCCATCCCGCCTTGCGCCTGTGCGCCGGGCTTGCCCATGAAATTTGACAGGGGGCGCAGATTTTCAAAGCGGATCTTCGAGTTGATCTCGATACTGTCGGACAAAAGCATCTCGCGCAGCATCGGCGTGGCCATGGCCGCCCGTTTGAACTCATCGACGATATGCTCGCCCATGTAGCGGGTGCCGATGCGGTAATCGACGGAGTAATGATACCATGAACCGGTCTCGCGCAGAGTGTTCGACAGGTAGGTTTTGCCCAGCCCCGACATGCCCATAAAGGCCACGCGTTTGTGGGGGGCGGCCTGCCAGTCGGCGGCGGTGGCGTATTTGAGCGGGCGCAGTGTCATCGGGTCTTGCTTAGCGGTCCCGCGCGGGGTTGAAAAGCCTGATTGCGCGCCCGTCGATCACCACCATGCCCAAGGCGATCAGGGCGAATCCGATGTAATCCGCGCGGGCCAGACGCTCGTCCAAGACCAACACGCCAAGGACGACGGCGATGGGCACAACCAAAAGCGTCACCAGCATCAAATTTGCCGCCCCCGCCATGCCCAAAACGCGGTAATAAAGCAGATAGGCCAGTGATGTCGCCCCCAGCGCCAGATAGCCAAGTGCGCCCCATGTTTGCGGTGCGAGGGCGAGGCGGGGGGCGCCGTCGATGAGATAGGCCGTGGGCAGCATGACGGCGGCGGAGGCGGTCAACATGCCAAGGGCGGCGGCTTGGGGGGGCACATCCGTGAGGCGCGCGCGGCCCCATGCGCTGGCGAAAGCGTAGGATAGGGCTGCGCCCAACATGGCCAGTTGCGCGGTAGATTGCGGGTCCAATCCGCGCAGCGCGTCCAGCCCCACAACCACGATCAACCCGCCAAAACCGATGAGGGTGCCGGAGGCTTTGCGCTTGGTCAGCCGCTCGTCGGTGAAGATCAAAGCGGCAATGGCGAGGCCGAAAAAGGCGGTGGTGGCGTTGAGAATCGCGGCCAACCCGCTGGCGATCTGGGTCTGCGCCCAAGCGATCAGCAAAAACGGGATGACGTTGTTCAAAACCCCCATGACGAGGCAGGCACCCCAGACCCGCCGCGACTGTGGCCGTGGCATTTTGGTGCATAGCGCGATGATCCAAAGCGCCAGCGCAGCCCAGCCGACGCGGTGGGCCACGACACTGGCCACCGGCACTTCGATCAGGGCGATGGCAAAGGCCAAGAACGAGCCGCCCCATAGGGCCGAGAGCAACAATAGCTCGCTCCAAGCGCGCGGTGAGAGTGATTTTTGTGGGCTCATGGTGGCGCAGCTTTGGCAGGATATGCACCGCTATACGAGCCGTTTCCTGTGCATTGGTGATTTGGGGAAGCGCGGCGCGGGGGAATTTGTGCCGCTAGGGGGGCCACACGCCCTAGCGACACAGATGTTTTGATGCCTAGAGGCTGAAGCCGAGGCGCAGACCGAAGGCGATGGCGTCATTATCCGAAAAATCGGTAAGCGCAGGGCCGGGCAGAGCAGTGACCGCATCCCCAAGCAACACATAGCGTGCGCCTGCCGATAGCTTCATATTGCCGCGCGTATATGTCACCCCAAGTCCAATCGAGCGGTTTCCATTGACCGGGCCAAGGTTCGATTGCCGCCCGTCGCTTGAGGGTTCAAAGCCCAAGGTGGCCGCCGCAGACCAAACGTCCGAAAAGCGACGCCCCACGCCGAGCGTGAAGCTTCTTGAGGCGTTGTCGTAGGACACCAAGTTGGGCGCTGCGGGGTTGCCTGCGGCGTAACCTGCGGGCGAGACTTTGAACGATTCCCAATCGACCCAGCGCGCCGAGGCAAATACTAGCGTGTCGGGCGCGACACCGGTTTGAAACTCAAGATTGACCGCTTCGGGGGTTGTCACCGCCGTATCGAGCGAAGTCGCACCGTTTTCAGTAGTGGGCAGCGCGTAGTCGATGGCCGAGTGATACGTCAGCGCGAGGCGCAAAGCGATGTCCGGGCGCTCGTAGGCCGCGCCAACCACGTAGCCCATCTCCCATGTCTCATCGCCTTTTGCAGTGTAAGGCGTTGCTGGCAGGGCAACATCCATCGACAAAGATTGGGCTTTCGCACCGCCAAAAAGAGTAAACCCGTCGCCCAGGTCATAGGCACCCAAAGCCGTGATCGCGTTCGAGCGCAAAACGGCGGTTGAGCCGGTTAGGGGATAGGTGCTGGTTGGATACTCAACATCCGCGCCATAAGGCTGGTCGAAAATCACCGCCGCTGAAATATCTGGCGCAACGTCCCAGCGCGCGCTTGCGCTTACGTTGGTTTGGCGCGGCGCAATGTCGCCCGATTGCAGGGGGCCAACGGAGCCAGAGACCGACGGGTTCGCGATGCCGAGCGAAAACTCTACATAAGTGTCGTCTTCGAACAGGATGGCGCTCGATTGCGTGGTGCGTTCCACGCCGCCTGCCCAGGCCTGTGTTGCCGTGCAAATGACCAATGCCGAAGCGAGCGAAAATTTCATCGCTGGTGTGAATTTCGTGTGTGTAAGGTAGCGCATGTGTCCCTCCAAGCTAACCGTTTCTTTTTTTTGGTTAGTTGAAATGAAGGGGATTTGCGGATCGGTCAATGAAAAACTTGTCGCGCAGGCCCAGCCTG
>CAYLLD010000025.1:14016-23085 GCA_964384315.1 uncultured Rhodobacterales bacterium
TGCGCGGGGTAATATCGTGTATGTCGCGCGCGGCGCGGCTTACTTTTTCACAGCATCCAGCGAGGTTTGCAGGATCGAAAGCGCTTCGGCTTTGTCGCCCCAACCGATCACTTTAACCCATTTGCCCGCTTCGAGATCTTTATAGTGCTCAAAGAAGTGGTTGATGCGGTCTTTGGTTTTTTGCGGCACGTCGCTGAGGTCTTGGATACCTGCTTGGAAGGGGTCGATCTTTTCCAGAGGCACAGCGATGAGCTTGTCATCCATGCCGCCGTCGTCTTCCATCTTTAGCACGCCAATAACGCGGCAGGGGATCACAACCCCGGGCTGAACCTGAAAATCGCAAAGGACCAGCACGTCAGTCGGATCGCCGTCCGCGTGGAGCGTGTTGGGCACGAAGCCGTAGTTGCAGGGGTAGAACATCGGCGTATTGACCACACGGTCTACGAAAACCGCGCCGCTGTCTTTGTCGATCTCGTACTTGATCGGCGCGCCGCCGCCAGCGCCACCTGGAATTTCGATCACAACATTGACGTCGTGGGGTGGGTTCTTTCCGGCAGGGATATTGTCGAGGTTCATGTGTAGCACTCCGTTGGCACGTAAATTTGCGCGCCGCCTAACATGAATTTGAGGCAGCGCAAAGGCGAGGTTTGCGGCGCGTATAATATGTCACATATTAGTGGCGGGTGAATGGAGGCCCACGTCAGTGCAGGTCTGTGAGTGCAGGTATTTGGTGCGATCCCGGCTATTGGTTGCCGCGATCGCATATTTTTATGGGCGCCCTAGCCTAGGCAATCATGGGCTTAGGCAATCTTGAGTTCAGGCAATAAAGTCTTCCGCACTGCCAAAGATAACATTGTCCTCGGTGAGCTTGATGCCATCAAAAGGCAAGCCCGTAACGCTTCCGCCAAAGACGCTCTTGTCATCAAAGGTCAAACGGTCGCCATCGCCAAAGTCCAACAGCGTCACGCCGGTGCGGGTCACGCGCACCAGATTTTCGATATCCTCGAAACTGTCATAGCCCTCTTTGTCGATCACCAACGTGTCGAAGCCTTCGAATTGGGAAAACTGCAGCTCGGGTGATTGGAAGTTATAGAGGCTTGAGGTGGTTTGACCGATGCCAAAGTTCTGAATGTGATCGCGCCCGTCGCCGTCGCGGAACACAAAGATATCGTCGCCGCCGCCGCCGATTGTGCGGTCATTGCCGGTGCCCCCGAGGAAAATCGAGCCCTCGTCGGTGTTCGAGCGCAGGGTATCCGCTCCAGAGCCGCCGTCCATAAAGCTCTGTCCGGTGGTATCGACGCCGTTGCGCGTGCCGCTGACCAATAAATCGCGGCCGCTTTCGCCATAAAGACGATCCGCACCGTCTCCGCCGTAGATCTGATCGCGGCCCGAGCCGCCCATGATCAGGTCTTCTCCGGCACCGCCTTCGATTGTGTCATTGCCGGTGTCGCCCTTAATGGTGTCATCGCCATTGTCGCCATAAAGACGGTCGCTGGCAGAGCCGCCCGAAATCTCATCATTGCCTTCGCCGCCTCTGATCCGATCCGCGCCGCCGTGGCCAAACAGATTGTCGTTCCCCGCACCGCCGCGCATCTCGTCACGGCCACCGCCGCCAAAGAGCGCGTCGTTCCCGGCGCCGCCGTTCAAGGCGTCATCGCCTGCGCCGCCAACGATCCGGTCATTGCCATCGCCGCCGCCTAGAATATCGCGCCCGCTGCCGCCGAAAATCCGGTCATTGCCGCCAGCCCCGTCCACAATATCGCCGCCCGCGCCCACAACAATGCGATCCGCACCGGCTGTGCCCGTAACAAAATCATCCGCCGCACTGCCCCGGCCTGCGTTGTCGATAAAGTCATAGCGGGCCAGAATGTTCTCGAGGCTCGGCAAAGGCCGCGCCGTGATACCGGCCAAAATCAGCGGGGAGCTGTAAATATACGAGGGGATCGGGCCATCCAGCGCGCCCACGGGCGTGCCAAAGACTGTTGTGATGGCAGGTCTGCCCAGGATCGGCAGAATTTGATTGAGGCGCGCAATGTCGCTTGGATGATCAGTTGGCATGATTTTAATGTCCCATGAATAAGAATAGGTGGGACAGCCATAGGTATTGCGCTTTAGGTTTTACAAATCACGGTTGGTCACAAAGTCGTTTAATATTCCACATGTTTCGTGATGAAGATGTGAGTTCGCCGTGATGTCTGGCCTCGTTTAGATCACCCAGCGCTACGGCTGTCGCGATAAATGCTGATCATATTGCCCGCCAAGATAAAGGCTGCCCCGATGAAAATCGTGATCGCCAGTGGCTCTTTGTATAAAACCACCCCCGCCAGCGCCACGATGGGCAGGCGCATGAACTCTAGCGGGGCGACGATCATTGCCGAGGTCAGGCTGAGCGCATTTGTCAGACAGAAATGGGCCGTCAGCCCGCAAATCCCCACGACAATCACCCAAGGCATGGCGGTCTCGCTCGGCCATGGGATGCCGCCGGGCAGTGAAAGAACCAGCGCCATAAGCGCTTGGCTCAAGGTCATCCAAAACAGCACGCAAAGCACGCTATCATGGGCCATGAGGCGTTTGGTGAACATGGTGTTCAGCGCAAAGCCAAGGGCCGCGCCAAGGCCTGCAAGATGACCCAGTTCAAGCGGTGCGACACCGGGCCGTGCGATAATGAGCACGCCGATAAATCCAAGCACTGCCGCCAAGAGCCGCCACCTCGTTAGCCGCTCGCCAAGCAAAAAAGGTGCCATGATCGCGACCCAAATTGGGTTGGTAAATTCTAGGGCCACAAGCTGGCTTAACTCGATCACCGCCACCCCGTAGAACCAAAGGTTTTGCGCTGCGAAATGCGCGACGTTGCGTTTAATATGCAGCCCGGTTTGCACGGTCTTGATCTGCGCCAAGCCCCCGCGCGAGCGGGCAATCAGCAAAGTGATGATCACCACGCCGATAACCGAGCGGTAGAGCATCAGCTCGAAGGTATTAAGCTCGGTCCATAACTCGCGCCCGGCAATGGCCATGGCGGTGAACGACAGTGCTGCCCCCATCATCCAAATTACAGCGGCAAAAGGTCCGTGCTGCATCATTTATGGCCGCAGCCGACAGCAGCCGGTGAACATGACGGCTTCGCCTTGTCGCTGGGTCAACAGCTCGATTGTGTGGCTATAGTCAATGTCGGACATTGTGTCCGAACAGGGGCGCGCCGCGATGATGGCGATTGCGGTATCTTGGGGGGCAATCAAGGTGAGGGCCAGAGGGTCGGGCCGGCCTTGGGCCTTGGTAATGAGCGCGGTTTCGTAACCGATTGGCGCGGCACCCGGCGTAGTGAAAAGCGCATCTTGCGCCTCGGGTCCATCGCTTGTTTCCAAGGACCAAAATGGCTCTGCGCCGCCGCAAATGAGCGGCTGGGCAATGATCTGCTCTTGGGCCAAAGCCAAGAGCGGTGCGGCACAAAAAATTGCAACGAGACAGCTTTGACGCGCAAAACTGGCGGTTTTCATCCGTTTTATCAGCATTTTAGATCGCGAAAGCCCCATCAGATGACTGGAATTAACCAGATAATCAGCACTTAGCAAATAAGACGAGAGAGCGGCTTGGGGTGACCTTGCGCGCATCATAGGTAAATTTTTGGTGGAAGAGCGTAAAATGCTTGGTACGAAATTTGTGGCGCATCCCATTGTCACTAAATGTTTGGGGGCTGTGGTTCTTATGTCTTTGGCGGGCTGTTTGGCCCGGCATGAGACGAGCTATGAAAATGATGTGTCGCGGCTGGCCCCGATTTTGTGGGACGTTGTTGAAACTCAGGTAGAGGTGCCGCGCAGCCTGAGTGTTTCTGAAGAGAATTTATTTGCCCCAGATGCGGATATTGTCTGGCAGGAAGAGGCTTTTGGCGATCGTCACAAACAGGTGCAGGCCATTTTTGCTGAAGCGGCGCTGCAAGGCACTCGGGGGCTTGAGGGGCGCAATCCTGTTAAAGTTGAAATTGTCGTGAACCGATTTCACACACTCTCGCGCCGGGCCCGATATGGATTATCCGTCAGCGGCGTTCACAACATCAATTTCACGATAACTGTCAGCGACAAACACGGTATGATCCTTGCGGGGCCAAGCCAAGTTCAGGCCGATCTTGCCGCGTTTACAGGTGAAGAGGCGCTGGCACAGGAGGCGCGAGGCGGCTCGCAGCGCCAACGGATCAGGCAACATCTATCAAGCGTGATTGCCGGATGGCTTCAATATGGCAAGGATACCCGGAAGAGCTTTGTCCGGCTGGGGATGTAGCTAATCGCTACTCCCACTCAATCGTGCCCGGTGGCTTTGACGTAATATCATAGGTCACGCGGTTGATGCCGGGCACCTCGTTGATAATCCGCGTGGCGGTCTCGCCCAAAAACTCATGGCTAAACGGATAATAATCGGCGGTCATTCCATCCACCGAGGTCACCGCGCGCAAGGCACAGGCGTAGTCATAGGTCCGATTATCGCCCATAACACCCACGGTCCGCACGGGCAGAAGCGCGGCAAATGCCTGCCAGATTTCGTCATAAAGACCGTGTTTTCGGATCTGATCGATATAAACCGCATCGGCGGCGCGCAAAATCTCTAGCTTGTCACGACTAATTGCACCGGGACAGCGAATCGCAAGACCCGGACCGGGAAATGGGTGCCGCCCGATGAATGAGGCGGGCAGACCAAGTTCACGGCCAAGCGCGCGGACCTCATCTTTGAACAATTCGCGCAGAGGCTCGACCAACTTCATATTCATACGCTCCGGCAGACCGCCGACGTTATGATGCGATTTAATGGTCACCGAAGGACCGCCGCTGAAGCTCACGCTTTCAATCACATCAGGGTAAAGCGTGCCTTGGGCCAGATAGGACACATCGCCGATGCTCCCTGCGTGTTTTTCAAACACGTCGATAAAGAGCTTGCCGATGGTTTTGCGCTTTACCTCGGGATCGCTGACCCCTTCAAGCGCCCCCAAAAACAGGTCGCTCTCATCCGCATGAATGAGCGGAATGTTATAGGTATCGCGGAACATCTTGACGACTTCTTCCGCCTCGCCTTGGCGCAAAAGCCCGTGATCCACAAAAACACAGGTGAGCTGATCGCCAATAGCCTCGTGCAGCAAAACCGCGGTGACCGAACTATCAACACCGCCCGAAAGGCCGCAAATCACTTTGGACGTGCCCACCATCTCACGGATTTGGGCAATTGAACGATCCTTAAACGCGCCCATTGTCCAAGTGCCGGTGAACCCGGCCATGGTCACAAAATTCTCCAAAAGCTTCGCGCCTTTGAGCGTGTGATGAACCTCTGGGTGAAATTGCACCGCATAAAACTGGCGCGCCGCATCGCCAACGATGGCAAATGGCGCATTGGGCGAGGTTCCCAAAACCTCAAAGCCGGGCGCCAATGCGGCAACGTGATCGCCGTGGCTCATCCAAACTTGCTCGTCATTGGGCTCGAACCAGCCAGCCAAAAGCGGCGTCGTCTGTTTGCTGGGCGTCACATAAGCGCGGCCAAACTCAGCCGTGCCTGCGCCGCTTTCAACCCGCCCGCCAAGCTGTGTCATCATCACTTGCTGGCCATAACAAATGCCCAAAACAGGCACCCCGAGCGTGAACACCGCATCCGGTGCGCGGGGGCTTTGCGCATCGAGCACGCTCGACGGGCCGCCCGAGAGAATAACCGCTTTGGGTTTGAGGGCCGCGAGGCTGTCGCTCGTGACCGCCTGAAACGGGATAATTTCGCAATAAACGGCCAGTTCTCGCAAGCGACGCGCAATAAGCTGCGTCACTTGGCTGCCGAAATCGATGATGAGGAGTGTATCTTGGGAGTGCGCCATGGGTGTTCTCATAACGTTGAGATTTGCGCGCTACAAGATGTTGTGCGCGGTTTCGTGTCGTTCATCGCCCTTTGAGCGGCGAAAACGTCCGGCGCGTGGCGAAAGATGTGCGCTAGCACTGTTCGGGGCAACCGGGTAGGGACGGTGCGGGAACAAAGCGAAGGACAACTCAGATGGCACAAGAGCAAACTGGACGCCGTAATCGGCGCGGTGGTGGCGGCGCTGCACGCCGGGCAGAGCGGCTGGCGACACAGGTAGAGTTTAGCCGATACATCGAGCGCAAAATCCCCAATTTCGAGGTTCTCAACGATGAGGCCATCGAGATCATTGAGGCCAATGCTGAAACGGTCCTCGAAGAAATTGGCGTTCGCTTTCCCGATCAGCCCGGCGCTTTGGCAAGGTGGAAGGATGCAGGTGCCGATGTCAAAGGCGATCACGTCCATATTCCGCGGGGCTTGGCGCGCAAATTATGTGCCACCGCCCCCTCGACCTACACGCAGGTTGCCCGTGATCCGGCCAGATCCGTTGAAATCGGCGGGCGCAATTTGGTCTTGGCCCCGGTTTATGGCCCGCCATTCGTGCGTGGCCGTGGCCAGGATCGGCGGTATGCGACCATGGAAGATTTTCGCAATTTCGTGAAGCTCGCATATATGTCCGAGCATCTGCACCATTCGGGCGGCACAGTTTGTGAGCCGACGGATGTTGCCGTGAATAAACGCCACCTCGACATGCTGCACGCGCATATGACCTTGTCGAACAAGCCTTACATGGGCTCGGTGACCGCGCCTGTCCGCGCGCAGGATTCGGTGGATATGGGCCGCATCTTGTTTGCAGATCAGCCGGATGCGACTTTTATGACCTCGCTGGTGAACATTAATTCGCCCCTCGTGTTCGATGAGGTGATGATGGGCGCGCTTGAGGTCTTTGCAAACAACAACCAAGCCTCGATTGTTTCGCCCTTTATTGTAGGCGGGGCGATGTCGCCGGTTACTGTCGCGGGTACGCTGACCCAAGTTTTGGCCGAGGCCATGTGCGGTATTGCCTATTCGCAGCTCGTGAAACCCGGTGCACCGGTGATTTTTGGTGCTTTTGTGGCCTCAATCGACATGAACTCGGGCGCGCCGACCTTTGGCACGCCGGAGGCATCCAAAATTCTTTATGGTGCGGGTCAGCTGGCACGGCGGCTAAACCTGCCGTTCCGCTCGGGTGGTGCGCTTTGCGGCTCGAAACTGCCCGATGCTCAGGCAGCCTATGAGACGGCCAATACTTTGAATGCGGCGCTTCTTGGCGGGGTTAACTTTATGCTCCACGCCGCAGGCTGGCTTGAGGGCGGCTTGGTGTCGAGTTACGAAAAATTTGTTTTGGATGCGGATCAGCTCGGCGTTTTGGCCTCGGTTGCGGCTGGCGTCGATGTCTCGCCAAACGGGCAGGGCATGGAGGGGCTAACCGAAGTTGGTCCCGGCGGGCATTTTTTAGGCTGCGCGCACACCCAAGCTAATTTCAAGGATGCGTTTTGGCGGACAAAAGTGCTGGATTATCGCCCCTATGAGACTTGGTCCGAGGCTGGCGCGCCGGATAGTATGGCTTTGGCCTCGGCGCGGGTCGAAACGCTCTTGGCCACATACGAAAAGCCGCCGATTGACCCTGCAATCGAGGCGGCTTTGACGGATTTTGTTGAGCGCAAAAAGGCGTCTATGCCCGACGCGCTCGAGTAATTTTTACTCAACAATGCGCGGCGTCATTAACTTTCGCGCCTCACACAACATGGCAATCATCAATTTGACGTGCCGATTGACCGAATAATTTGCGTCGCCGGTGCGGCGCAACTCATTCAGCGCGGCCTCATCATCGGCTACAGCATCAAAGACCTGCTGGTCCGTCCAAGACCGTTTTCCCGCAAGTAAACTGGCCAAATGACGCTCTCGGCGGTAATTTGCAGCGCCAATACGCGCGGCTTTGAGCAGTTTTACGGGACGTTTAACTGTGGATAAACGGGCGAGGGGATGTTGCATGGTAAACCTCCTGAAATATATTCAAGGTTTAGGAGGTCTGGCTGGGGTGTTGCGTGGGCTGCGTACGGGTCGTTCGGTACTATTAAAACAAAATTGTAAGATTCAGAAATAATTCACTTAAATTAAGAATTAACGATCTGTTTGGCGATATTATATTTGCCGTACCCAAATCGCCTAGGATAAGCTAGAGATGTATTTTTTTAGCGTGGATTCTCTTATGCCGAAGGCACAGACCGTAAATCTTGACGCCCTGATCCCACGGGAAGATTTTTCAGTTAAACACGACAGCGCCGCCAAAAGTGGGAAAGACCCTACTATCAGCATCAGCCACTTAGCGGGTGGGTTTGGCGTCTTCTCTAACTCGCTTAGAAAGCCCGATTTTCAGAGAGAAACGGCTGATTGGACCCCGCAAAAAATTGTTGATCTAGTTAGAGCATTTGTTGATGGGGAACTCATTCCTGCAATCATATTGTGGAAAGGGGGGGCTTTAATTTTGTAATAGATGGCGCTCACAGACTTAGCGCTGTGCTATCTTGGATTTATGACGACTACGGGGATAGAACTAAGTCATTAGACTATTTTGGCGAGCTTATTCCGCCAGAGCAAATTAAGGCTGCAAAGAAGACTAGGGCCTTAATAGAAAAAGAGATTGGCCATTTCTCTAGATATGAATCGGGCCTCAAAGATCGATCAAGCGTCGATGCCCAAACTGCTGCTAGACTTGATAATCTATCGTCACACCCGTTGACGGCGCAGTGGGTAGAAACTCAAGACCCACGCGTTGCAGAGGATTCATTTTTCAAAATTAACGAGGCTGCGACTGCCATCGACAACGTTGAAAAAAGGATAATAAAAACGCGAGAAAGTTCGCTGGCAATAGCTTCGCGTTCCATCGCAAGAAGTGGGAGGGGGCATAAGTACTGGAACCACCTATCGAGCCCTGATGCAGAAAAAGAAATTGAAGAATTGAGCCAAGAGATCTTTGCGTCGCTATTTAACCCTCCGATGGATGACGGACCTGTGCAGACAGGGGATCTACCCATTGCGGGCAAGGGGTATCATGTACTTCCATTCGTTTACGACCTAGTAAACCGCTCCAACGGAAACAGTGCGGCTGAAGCTTCATCAAAGGTCACTAACGCCTCTATTTCAAACCTTCCCACTGATGAAACAGGTGAGGGCACAATAGAACATCTTAAGGGCGTAAAAAGGCAGCTT
>CAYLLD010000026.1:0-22844 GCA_964384315.1 uncultured Rhodobacterales bacterium
CTTTTGGACACCGATGGCGATGGGTTCGGCGATGGCGCGGGGCTGACGACGATCCTGACGCCCTTCGTCTTTGACCTGCCCACCACGGGCAATGCGGTGACCCTTGAGATCGAGATGACCTCGGATGCCAGCTTTGAGCCCTTGGTGGTTGATCTGGTTTGCGTCGATGAAAAAGCAAATCTGATCGTGACCGACCCAGACCCTCAGCCCGACCCAGAGACCATCACCAAAATTCACGACATCCAAGGCACCGGCCCTGAGAACGCCCTCGATGGCCAAGTGGTCACCGTTGAAGCGGTTGTGGTTGGTGATTTCCAAGATGGTGATGCGGACACGAGCCGCGATCTGCGCGGGTTCTATCTGCAAGAGGAAGACGCGGATGCGGATGGCGATGCGGCAACCTCAGAGGGCATTTTTGTCTTTGAGGGCGGCGATACCACAAGTGATGTCAGCGTCGGCGATCTGGTGCGTGTAACGGGCACGGTGGATGAGTTCTTTGGCGAGACCCAGATCGACACGGTGACCTCAATTGAGGTGATCGGCACCGCCGATTTGCCCAGCGCGGCTACGATTGACCTGCCTGCGGCCAGCACCACCACCAACCAAGGCAATGACCCCCAGCCTGATCTTGAGGCCTATGAGGGCATGTTGGTTGAGTTCGCGGACACCATGACCATCACCGAGATGTTCCAGCTGGACCGTTTCAACGAGATCAAATTGGTGGCTGGCGACCGCCCGCAGCAGTTCACGCAGATCAACGACCCGAGCACTGAAGGCTATGCGGCCTATCTCGATGAGGTTGGCGCGCGGCGGATCACCTATGATGACGGGCTGAGCCAGCAAAACGCGCCCATTGGCAATCTTGATGGCTTTGGCCCGACGTTCAACACGGCCACGGACATCCAGATGGGTGACACAATCGACGGGCTGTCCGGCGTTTTGACCTATCAATGGGCAGGCAATTCGGCCTCAGGGGCCACATGGCGGGTGCGCGCGACCCAAGATGGCGAGAACAGCTTTGACGATGGCAACCCGCGCGAAACCCAGCCTGCGGATGTGGGCGGCGATTTCAAAGTGGCCTCGCTCAATGTGCTGAATTATTTCACCACCATCGACGAGAACGGCAATACCACCGACACGGGCAACGGGCCGCGCGGCGCGGATAGCGCGGCAGAGTTCGAGCGGCAGGCCGACAAAATCGTCGGCGCCATTGTTGAGATGGACGCGGATGTCGTCGCTTTGGTCGAGCTGGAGAACAGCGCCACCGATGCGCCGATTTCTGATCTGGTGGACCGTGTGAACGCCGCGCTTGGGACCGACACTTACGACTATGTCGCCACGGGCCTAGTGGGCGATGACGCGATCACCAATGGCTATATCTACAAGACGGCCACAACCGAGCTGACCGGCGATTTCGCGGTGCTAGATGAGACCATCGATGCAAGGTTCGACACATCGGTGCAACGCCCAGCCTTGGCGCAGACCTTTACCGAGATTGCCTCGGGCGAGAGCTTTACGGCGGCAGTCAATCACTTCAAATCCAAGGGCTCCATCGTCAATGATGAGGCGGCAATTGGTGACGGTCAGGGCAATAACAACCCGACCCGCACCGTGGCTGCCGAGGCCTTGGTCGATTGGCTGGCAACGGACCCTACCGGCTCGGGCGATGCGGATTTCCTGATCCTTGGGGACTTGAATGCCTATGCCAAGGAGGACCCTGTAACGGCGGTTCTTGAGGGCGCGGATGATGTCTTGGGCACAGCGGATGACTATACCGATCTGGCCCAAGAGTTCGTCGGTGCGGGCGCCTATTCCTACGTCTTTGACGGCTTCACTGGCACGCTGGATTACGCGCTGGCCAATGAGCCGCTCTTGGCGCAGGTCACCGGGGCGACCGAGTGGCATGTGAACTCGGATGAACCCGACGCCATCGATTACAACCTCGACTTTGGCCGCGACGCGGCGATGTTCGACGGGGCGGCCGCCGCGCGCAACTCGGATCACGATCCGGTCATTGTCGGGCTTGATCTGGGCGATGACACGCCGGTGGTTGAGCCGGTGGTTCTGGGCGAGGTGCGCGGTTTGGTCTTTGAGGACAAAAACGGCAACGGCATCTTTAACGGGAACACCGATGTCCGCCTGCGGGACGCTGTGGTGCAATTGATCGACGCGCAGGGCAATGTGGTGGCGCAGGATGAAACCTCTTTCACCGGCTCGTTTCAATTCGCCGATGTGGCGCTGGGCGATTATCAACTGCGCTTTGATGCGCCAGAGGGCTTTGGCTTTGTGGCACCAGATCAAGGCTTCCGCGAGGGCCGGGACAGCGATGTCACAGATGCGAGCGCGGGCACGACCGATGTGTTTCAGGTGGTAGATGAAGACATTCTGCGCTTTCAATCCGGTCTCGAAGAGGCGGCACCGCAAGGCACGGGCGAGATTCGCGGCTTTGTCTTTAATGACAACGATGGCAGCGACACCTTCACCGGGGGCGATGGCCGCGTGCCGGGCACCCAAGTGCGGCTGCTCGATGCGGATTTGACCGTCGTGGATACTGCGACCACAGGCTTCACCGGCAACTTTGGCTTCGATGAGGTCGCGGCAGGTACCTATTATCTCGAGTTTGATCCGATGGATGGCACCCAGTTTGTCACCCCAGATCAAGGCGCGATTGAGGGCCGGGATAGCGATGTCACCGATGCTGTAAACGGGCGCACCGATGCCTTTGTTCTTGGCGCTGATGAGCTGTTGCGCCTCCAAGCTGGGGTGGATGAGTTTGACATCGTCTAAGCCCGGCTAGCCGCGTCAACAACCACTGGGCGATTCCCCAAAAAAGTGATCCCGCGTAGGTATTTTGCGCGGGATCGTACGTTTTTCTATAAAAAACATGCTGTAAGACGCCATAGTTGCGCCATATTAATGGCCTCTATTGGACTCTGGTGTAGAATTTAGGTAGTTTGTCTTACGGGGGTGAGATGGCGTATTCTGTCTTGGACCGCCTAAGCGGCAAAATTAGATCATTCTCAAACGACACTGATGGCGCGATTGCAGCCTTCTCAGTGGTCACGTTTATGACGATGTTCCTTGCGATTGGCATGGGCGTTGATTTCATGCGCCATGAGGCCCAGCGCGCCGAACTGCAGGACGCGCTTGATCGCGGCGTTTTGGCGGCGGCTATGGCCCCTAATCAAGAAATCGCGGCAATTATTGTCGCGCAATATTTGCGCACGGCCAACTTTGTGCCCGAGGCGGCAGAGGTGAGCGTTGAGCCGATTTTTGTGCGCTCGGAAAAGCGGGTCCGGGCCTCGGTCAGCTACAGATTTAAAACCTATTTCCTCAAGATCGCCGGGATTACGACCTTGAACCTGAACGTGGCAAGCTCGGCGGCAACCGCAGCCTCTAGCGTCGAAATTTCGCTGGCCTTGGATATATCCGGCTCAATGGCCAGCTTGAACACACAGGTCGATCAATCAACTTTTGCGAGCTTGGGCCAGAACTTTGATCCCGAGTTGATCGTCAACAACCAGATCAGGCGGATCGACTTTATGAAAGTCGCTGCCACGGAATTCGTCGATATGATCCTCGCCGAGGGTCGCAATAGGGAAACCACGATCAATTTGGTGCCGTTTGCTGGACAGGTGAACCTTGGCCCTACGGCTTACAATCACTTGATCGGCAGCCGGGTGCATAACTATTCGTCATGTATCGACGCTGACCCAGACGATTTGATGAGCGGCGATCTGTCCTATGCTATGTCAGGGGGCCCCGACACATGGCAGACCCCGCATTTTCAATACTACCGTTTCGAGGCGAACTACGGGAATTTGGCCGAATGGGGTTGGTGCCCATCGGATGCTCAGGCCATTGAGTACATGTCGAATGATGTGGATCGCCTGAAAGAGCGGATCAGCGATTTTGTGGCCCATGACGGCACGGGCACGCCCTTTGCCATCGCTTGGGCCTTGGGGCTACTCGATCACCGCATGCAGCCGCTGATTAGCCATCTAACCGACCAAGGCCTCGTCGAAGAGCGCTTTCGCAACCGCCCAGAAGAGAACATCAACGGCGACACAATGAAGGTGATCGTGTTGATGTCCGACGGCCAGACAACCAATCAGCCGCGCCCCCGTGACCGGGATTATGACGAAGAGAGCGAGATCGAATATCTGGCCAGCAATCGATTAAGAGCGCCAACCCAGATGATGTCGTTCTCCGAAGGCAGCGCCTATCTGCGGCAGATTTGCCAGTCCGCCAAAGACCAAGAGGTGATCGTTTTCACCATCGGTTTTGACCTAGCCACCAGAAGCGCGCGAAACGATCTGCGCGATTGCGCCACCAGTGAAGCGCATTTTTATGATGTGAATGGGATCGAGCTGGCAGAGGCTTTTGAGGCCATTGCAACCACAGTGACCAAGCTTCGGTTGGTCTATTAAGGCCAAAGCCTCAATCACAGCAGACGTCATTTTGAACTCGTTTGGCAACACTTCATCCCTAATTGACGCGTTTCAGCATAAATAACTGGGCATTTTTCTGTCGCCAGTTAGATTCGATTAGGGAAAAGGTGGTATGGGGAAACAGGCTGTAAATCGGCCTGTGGACAGGGCGCGAGCGATCGCCCCTGAAAGGGTATGTCAAAAGCATTTTGTCATCGCCGGACCATTTGGGTTGTACGTTAACCCATTTCCTCCGAATTGGTCGCAACGCCGTTTATGGCAGCGGCACTAGTTTGAAAATGTTTGCATCGGCTCAATAGATCGCCAAATGAACGCGCGCGCAGAGATCACCACTACATTCGACGCCTTATCGGCCCGGATGGCCGAAAAAACGAAGCTACGCCCGTGGCCTTCGGGTAATGAAGACGTGCAATTCACAACTTATGGAATTTGGCGTCTCTATTTGGCCAGACAAACCCAATTCGTCATATTCGGCATCTCTATGTTCATGACCTTTGGGGCTATTTATTATGCGAGTATTAGCGAAAATACAAACTATATTTACGCCGCAATCATAGCTCTTACGCCCTCGCTACTTGGTGTGATCTTTGCTTGCATGTCGTCATTTGTCATTCTTGCTCTGCGCGAAGTCACAAGGCGAAATGGGTCAAGCCAACGCGTATTTACAGTCCCGTTAATTCTCGCCCCCTTATTTGCAGCGCCAATTGTGATGGTCATTCACGTCGTTGCCCTCCAGCTCTTTTTGCCACAGCTTCAGCTCAGCCTCGCACGTGCGCTTTTAAGCGCCCTGTTCACCATCGTGGCAATGGAAGTCGTGTTGCGGTTCATCATCACCACGATTGTTCCTGCTGAATTGGCCAAACTGCCGCCCGAAACCCACCTGCGCGTCACCGGCAAACTGCCCAAGACGGTCCTGAGTGGGGAAAGCCCGCCCAAGCCCCCTGTTGAGGCGGTTGTTGCCCCCTTGCCAGCCGTTGAAAAAGAGATGGCTTTGGCCAAGACTGATCCAGTTATGGCCAGCATTGGCAACCATGCGATTTTGCAGCGGGATATTCTGATGCTTGAGGCGCAGGGCAACTATGTCAACGTCGTCACCCCGGATCGTAATTTTCTGGTGCGCGGGCCACTGAACACGGTGCTGCAAGAAAATGCGACCCTTGAGGGGATCCAAGTGCACCGCTCGCGGTGGATTTCGACCAATTCGTGTAGGATGTTGGAAAAGCGCGGCGCAGATCTGTTTGTGCACCTTCAAAACGACGATCAAGTCAAAGTCGTCCGGGCCCGCCATACCGAGGTTCGGGAGTTTTTCCAATCAAACAAACTGACCGATAAATAATCACCAAATAGCGAGACGGATCAGCCGTGGTCCCGTAAATCCGCCACCAAAACCCCATCACGGGGTAATTCACCAAGACCCACCATGGTCACCGTTGCGCGCAACTTCAGGACATCCTGCACCAAGGTCTCAAAATGCGCAGGATCGGTGCCAGCGCTTTCCAGTTTCACCTCGATCACATCGCTTTTCCCGTCAAAGCTGACCTCGACCCGCGCCCGCTCGACGCCATCGGCCCGTGTGACCAACGCAGAAACTTGCTCGGGACGCACAAACATTCCCTTCACCTTGGTCGCCTGATCCGCGCGGCCACGCCAACCCACAATCCGCAAGCCATCCGTATCATCACCATCCGTTGCAATCGCGCTAAGGTCACCAACCGAGAAGCGAATGATCGGATGCGCCGGATTGAGCACGCTCACCACCACTTCGCCGATTTCCCCATCAGCCAAGGGCTCACCGGTGCCCGGCGAGACGATCTCGACAATCACATCATCATCCACCACCATGCCGTTAGTGCGCGTTTGGGTCTCGTAAGCGATCAGGCCAACATCCGCAGTGCCATAGCACTGGCGGCACAAGATACCGCGCGCATCATACGCCTCGCGTAGTTGCGGAAACAGCGGCCCGGCACTGACTGCTGCGCGTTTGATCCGGCTTAGATCGAGGCCAAGCTCGTCGCCCTTTTCCAAAATCCGCAACAGAAAATCCGGCGTGCCCGCATAGGCGGTGGTGCCGATACTTGCGGCCACCTCAGCCTGTTGGGTTGAGACACCGGGGCCTGCGGGAAAGACCACCGCACCCGTAGACCGCGCGGCTGCGTCGAACATCGCCCCTGCGGGGGTGAAGTGATAGGCGAATGTGTTTTGAACAATGTCGCTAGGCCCAATGCCAATGGCCGCGGCGAAACGGCCAAAACGCCAGTAATCCGCTTGGGCCAAACCCGGCTCGTAGATCGGTCCGGGGGATTGGAAAATATGCGAAACATCTTTGGGCGCGTGGCCGCCAAAGGGTGGGTTGGCCGCTTGGGCCTGCAAAAGCTCATCCTTGCGGGTCACCGGCAGAAGGGCCAGTTCCTCAAGGCGGCTAAGAGGCCGCTCTGCCCCTAATATTTCATTGAGCCTTGCAAGCTGGGCCGCGCTGCGCTGATCATGCGAGAGGTGGGGTTTGGACATTATGACAACCATCTTTTGCGACGCCGATACGAGCGCACATCGCGGTAGGATTTGCGGCCCTCTTCCGAGAGGCCAAGGTAAAATTCACGCACATCCGGGTTCTCACGCAGCTCTTTGGCGGTGCCCTCCATCACGATGCGCCCGCTTTCTAGAATATACCCCGTATGGGCAAATCTAAGCGCGGCATTGGTGTTTTGCTCGGCCAAAAGAAACGAGACGCCTTCGGCCTTGTTCAGTTGTTCAACGATCAGAAAAATCTCTTCGACAAGCTGCGGTGCCAGCCCCATAGAAGGCTCGTCCAAAAGGATCATTTCGGGGCTCGACATCAAGGCCCGGCCCAGCGCGCACATCTGCTGCTCGCCCCCTGAGGTATAGCCCGCTTGGCTTTTGCGCCGCTCTTTGAGGCGCGGAAAATAACTGTAAACCTTTTCAAGGTCGGCGTTGATCGCCCCGGCCCCATCGCGGCGGGTGTAAGCGCCCGTGAGCAGGTTTTCTTCGATGGTCAGATGCTCAAAGCAATGCCGCCCCTCCATCACCTGCACGACCCCCATCTTTACCAACGCCTCGGGGCTCATGTCCTGCACAGGCCGCCCGGCGTATTCAATGGTGCCCTTGGTCACCTCGCCCCGCTCCGAGTGCAGCAGGTTCGAAATTGCCTTAAGCGTCGTCGTCTTGCCCGCGCCATTGCCGCCCAATAGCGCCGTGATCCCGCCTTTGGGCACAGCGAGGCTGACGCCTTTGAGCACGAGGATCACATGGTTGTAGATCACCTCAATGTTGCTCACATCCAAAAGCGTGTCGACGCGGGATTTTGGGTCTTTTGCATGGTCCAGCACGGGTCTGCTCCTGTGGCATAAAAGCCGGGCGATCCTTTGTGGGCCGCCCGGCTGGATTGGCGTTCAGATTAGCTTAGAGGCAACCGGGTGTGATGTTGTTCTCTGCCGCAAAGGCCGCGCTATCTTCGGCGATCAACGGATCGGTAATGCCTTTGTTGGATTCCAAATAATCCGTAAGCGCCGTCCATTTGGCCGCCGTTGCATCCCATTGCTGCACGATCCCAAGACCCGAACCACCGTGGTTTTGGCAAGACACCGTGAACTCTGGCCCGATCCCTTTCATCCCAAGCGCCTCCATGCGTGCGTTCGAGATGCTCAGCGCCTCCATACCGTCACGCACTTGCGCCGGGGTCACATCGGACACCGCATGGATCTCTTGCGCCTTGGCAATCGCCTCAGCGGCCAACATCGCCGCATACATGCCCCGCGTGTAGAGAACCGAGCCGATGTTCGATCCATCGCCTGCCGCATTGCCGGCATCGTGCACCTTGGTTTTGATCTCATCAAAAACCGGAAGATCGCCGATGCGGTTCATGTTGAGCGACTTATAGCCATTAGCCGCCGCCCCTGCGGGGGTGACGTCATGCTCAGCGCCGGCCCACCAATTTCCAATGAAGTTCTCCATCGGGAAATTGATATTAGCCGCCTCTTGGATTGCCACTTGGTTCATCACGCCCCAGCCCCACATCAGGACATAATCAGGACGCTCGCGGCGGATTTGCAGCCACTGCGACTTTTGCTCTTGGCCCGGATGATCGACCGCAATGGGGGTGAACTCATAGCCATGCTGTGCCGAGAGCGCCTCAAGGGTGCGGATGGGCTCTTTGCCATAGGCCGAGTTGTGATAAACGAGCGCGATTTTCTTGCCCGCCAGATCACCGCCGTTTTGATCCAAGAGGTAATTCACCATCACACCCGCAGCATCCCAGTAGTTCGCGGGGTAATTGAACACCCAGTTAAACACCTCGCCATTGGCCGCCGAGGTCCGGCCATAACCCATAGTATGAAGCGGGATGCCATCGGCCATGGCTTTGGGGATCAGCTGATAGGTGATGCCAGTTGAGAGCGGCTGATAGATCAACGCCCCCTCGCCCTTGGTCGCCTCATAGCACTCCACGCCTTTCTCGGTGCTATAGCCGGTTTCGCACTCAACGATGCGGATCGGCTCGCCGCCAATGCCACCATCGCGGGCATTGAGCATGTTCAGATAATCCTGATAGCCGTCAGAAAACGGCGTGCCGCCTGCTGCATAAGGCCCGGTGCGATAGCTCAGATCAGGCAGCACCAAATCCGCCGCCGCAGGCCCGGCAATCATCGCGCTGCCAAGAGCCAGCGCCCAGAGTGTTTTCAGTTTCATCGGTTAGTACCTCCCTAGATTGGTCCGATGCATTAGGACGTTTCTTATTGTTAATAGGGGAACGGCCAGAGCCGCAGTTTCTCTTTGGCCAGCCGCCAAAGCTGCGCCAAACCGTGGGGCTCTTTGACGAGAAAAAACATGATCAAAAAGCCGATGATCACCAGTTGGAAATGGGCGACCACATCTGTGGGCCAGCCCAAAAGATCAACGCCGATGAGTTTCAGGACCACGGGCAAGCAGACCAGAAATGCCGCCCCTGCAAAGGCTCCAAAGATTGAGCCAAGGCCGCCAATGATGATCATGAACAGCACGAGAAAGGATTTGTTGATACCAAAGGCCTCGCCGACCTCAACCGCGCCAAGATAGACTGAAAAGAACAAAGCCCCCGAGATACCCACAAAGAACGACGACACCGCAAAGGCCGTCAGTTTGGCTTTGAGCGGGTTCACCCCGATGATTTCGGCGGCGATATCCATGTCGCGGATTGCCATCCACGACCGACCAATTGGTCCGCGGGTCAGATTGCGCGCAATCAAGGCGCACAGCAGCACGAAAAGCGCGCAGACCAGATAGGCCGCCCAAGCGCTGGTGTTCGGGCCCGTGACCGCAATGCCAAAGACCGTGCGTTCGGGGGCGTTGATCTGGCCCGAAGCCGAGTAATTGTAGAACCACGGCACCTTATTAAAGAGCCAGATTAAAAAGAACTGCGCCGCCAAAGTGGCCACCGCGAGGTAGAAGCCCTTGATCCGCAGGCTCGGCAGGCCAAAAGCGGTGCCAACCACCGCCGTGATCCCCCCCGCCAGCAGGATATGGATCAGGATGTTTATGTCCGGAAACCCGGTCATCAGCTTGTAGCACGCATAGGCACCAACGGCCATGAACCCCCCGGTGCCAAGCGAGACCTGCCCGCAATAGCCCGTGAGAATATTCAGCCCAATTGCCGCAATCGCATAGATCAAAAACGGCACAAAAATCGCATTGGCCAGATAATCCGTCATCACAAAGGGGATCACCCCAAAGGCCACAATCAGGACGACCCAATAGCGATAGCGGTCGAAGGCGATGGGAAAGGTCTGCGCATCCGCCTTGTAGGATGTCTTGAAATCGCCAGCCTCGCGGTAAAGCATCAGCCGCACTCCTTTGCGCAAATGGTCCTAAACACGCTCAATGATCCGATCCCCAAAGAGGCCTTGCGGGCGAAACACCAAAAAGAGCAGCGCCAGCACATAGGCGAACCAGTTCTCGGTGGCTCCGCCAACCATCGGCCCAACGATATACTCAAAGAGTTTTTCGCCAACGCCGATGATCAAGCCGCCCACGATGGCACCGGGGATTGAGGTAAACCCGCCCAACATCAGCACCGGCAACGCTTTGAGCGCGATGAGCGAGAGCGAAAATTGCACGCCAGATTTCACCCCCCACATGACCCCGGCGACCAGCGCAACAAAGCCCGCCAGCGACCAAACGAGGATCCAGATAAAGTTCAGCGAAATACCAACCGATAGCGCCGCTTGATGATCATCGGCCACCGCACGCATGGCCCGGCCGTGTTTGGTGTATTGGCTAAAGGCGATCAGCCCCGCCACCAGCACAATGGCCACGGCGGTTGCGGTGATGTCGAGTTTGTCGATGAAAAACCCATAAAACTCATCGCCCCCAAGACCCGATGTGGCGTTCTCAATCATCATCGAGCCACCTTGGGGCAGGCCCAGCGCCAAGGTTTTGATGCTAGACCCCCACATCAAATCGCCAATGCCTTCGAGGAAGTAAGCCAGTCCGATGGTGGCCATAAAGAGGATGATCGGCTCTTGGCCCACTAGATGCCGGAACAGGAATTTCTGCACGCCCCATGCAAAACCGACCATGACCAAAACGGTGATGAGGATCGCCAAAAGGGCCGGCACCTCCCAGCCGAAATGGTGGATTTTTGTGCCAAACACCGCGTTGATCAGATGCGAGAACGGCACCTGCCCTTCCATGATGCCCACAAGGGTGAGCGCGGCAAAAAGCGCCATGACACCTTGGGCAAAATTGAAGATGCCCGAAGCCTTAAAGATCAGCACAAAGCCCAGCGCCACCAGCGCATACATCACCCCGGCCATTAGCCCGTTGATGATCACTTCGATGCCGTAAAGAAAATCAGCGGACATGATCATGGCCCCCCTGTTTAGTTTGGCGCGCGTCTCTAATCATGGGCCACCCCTAGATAGGCGTCGATCACGTCTTGGTTGTTGCGCACCTCATCGGGGGTGCCGTCGCCAATTTTGCGCCCGTAATCCATCACCACGACCCGGTCCGAGAGGTCCATCACCACGCCCATGTCATGCTCAATCAGCGCAATCGTCGTGCCAAATTCATCGTTCACATCCAGAATAAAGCGGCTCATGTCCTCTTTCTCTTCGACATTCATCCCCGCCATCGGCTCATCCAACAGCAAGAGCTTTGGCTCCGCCGCCAGCGCCCGCGCCAACTCGACCCGCTTTTTCAGCCCGTAAGGCAAACGCCCCACCGGGGTTTTGCGGATCGCTTGGATTTCAAGAAAATCGATGATCCGTTCGACCTTTTCGCGGTTTTGCGTCTCTTCGCGCGCCGCCGCGCCCCACCAAATCGCTTGGCTCAGCATCGAAGACTTCACGTAATTCAGCCGCCCGGTCATGATATTGTCGAGCACGCTCATGCCCTCAAAAAGCGCAATATTCTGGAAGGTTCGCGCGATGCCTTGGCGCGCGACCTCATAGGGGCGCATCGCGGGGCGCTTTTGCCCGTGGAACCAAACCTCGCCGTCTTGGGGCTGGTAAAACCCGCTGATGACATTGAGCATCGAGGATTTGCCAGCGCCATTTGGCCCGATGATCGCCCGGATTTCGCCCACACGAATATCAAACGAGATGTCTTTGATCGCCACCACACCGCCAAAGCGCAGGGTGATCGAGCGCAGATCAAGCATCACCGCGCCGATGGTTCGGCCATCCTCGGTGATGTAGCTTTCGGAAAGATCAGCGCGTGCGTTCATTCGGCAGCCACCTTTGCGGCTTGGGGCACGACAATGGCATCGCGAATTTCTAAATCCGCCGCGATCTTGCCCTTGCGCCCGTCTTCATAGGTCACTTCGGTCTCGGTCTGCACCCGCGGCGCACCGCTATAAAGCGCATCGACCAAATCCGCGAATTTCTCGCCGATCACCCCGCGCCGCACTTTGCGCGTCCGCGTCAACTCGCCATCATCCGCATCCAGCTCTTTGTGCAGCACCAAAAAGCGGTGAATTTGACAGCCCGATAGCATGTCATCGCGCGCGACAAGCTCATTTACAGAATTCACATGCCGCTCCATCATCTCAAGCACCTGCGCGTTCTGGGAAAGCTCTTGGTAAGAGGTATAGGCGATGTTGTTGCGCTCGGCCCAATTTCCCACGGCGGTCAGATCGATATTCAAAAATGCGCAGCAGCGATCACGCCCGGCGCCAAAAACCACCGCTTCGAGCACCTCGGGGAAAAACTTCAGCTTGTTCTCAACATATTTGGGCGCAAAAAGCGCGCCATTGGCCATTTTTGCAACGTCTTTGACCCGGTCAATAATCCGCAAATGACCGCTGCCCTCTTCGATGAACCCCGCATCCCCGGTGGCGACCCAGCCCTCCGCATCTTTTGTCTCGGCGGTGCTTTTGGGGTTGTTGAAATACTCTACAAAAACACCCGGAGAGCGGTAAAACACCTCGCCGCTGTCATCGATGCGCAGCTCGACCCCCGGCGAGGGAACCCCAACCGTGTCCGAGCGCACCTCACCATTGGGCTGCTGCGTGATAAAGACCGTGGCCTCGGTTTGCCCGTAAAGCTGCTTCAGGTTGATCCCCAACGCCCGGTAAAAATCAAACAGCTCGGGGCCAATGGCCTCGCCCGCCGTATAGCCCACCCGCACCCGGCGCAGGCCCAGTGTGTCCTTCAAAGGCTCAAGCACAAGCGCCCGCGCCAAGGCGTAATTGAGCCGCGCACCCAGCCCCGTGGCCTTGCGGTCAAGGATTGCAGGGCCGACCCGTTTGGCCACAGCCATGTACCGGTGAAACAGCCATTTCTTGAACCGCCCCGCGTCCTCCATACGGATCATCACTTGGGTCAGTTGGCGCTCGAAAACCGCTGGCGGGGCAAAGAAATAGGTCGGCCCGATTTCGCGCAGATCCGCCTGCATCGTGTCGGGGCTTTCGGGGCAGTTCACACAAAACCCCGCCCAAAGCGCTTGGCCGATGGAAAAGATAAAATCGCCGATCCATGCCATCGGCAGATAGGCCAAAATCTCTTCTTGCGCGGTCAGCCCGTCGAACTCGCAAGAATTGGCCGCCGTCTCGATCACATTGCGGTTCGATAAAACCACGCCCTTGGGCTTACTGGTCGTGCCTGATGTATAGAGCAAAACGCAGGTCTCATCATAACCAAGCGCGCCAATGCGGGCCTCCATCTTGGCACGCTTGCCACGGCTGCGCCCGGCCTGCGCGATGTCGGCATAGGCGGTCATGGCGCTATGGTCATATTTGCGCAAGCCCCGACCATCGAGATAGATCACATGGCTCAAAGCGCTAAGGCGCTCGCGCACATCGGCGATTTTATCCACCTGCTCTTGATCGCCCACGATGGCATATTTCGCGCCGCAGTGATCCAGCGCATAGGCCACCTCTTCGGCCACCGCATCGGCATAGAGCGGCACCGGGACGCCGCCAGCCTGTTGAACGGCAATAATCGCCCAATAAAGCGCCGGACGATTGCGGCCCATCACCGCCACCAGATCGCCAGGGGCAACGCCCAGATCAATCAGGCCCAGCGCAAAAGCATCAACTTCAGCACGCGCTTCAGCCCAAGTCCAAGTTTGCCAAATTCCAAATTCCTTCTCGCGATACGCGGTTTTGCCGCCAATCTGTGTGGCGTTTCGCGCAAGCAAGTTGGGTAGCGACGCCAATTCAGGCGCGCGCGGACCAGCCGACATTCATTTCCTCCCAGCCCGACGCTTTGCGCGCCGGCACGATCACCTATTTTTTGGTGATTCTTTGAAAAGAGTGTTCCCGCAGTTTCGTCTTCTGGCAAGACGTCTAATCGATAGTTTTGCGTCCAATGCTCATTTTAGCCAAACTTAAGCACCCCGGTTTTTCAGTAAATCCCGAGCAATAACAAGGCGTTGGATTTCGCTGGTGCCCTCATAAATCTGGCAAATCCGCACATCGCGGTAAATCCGCTCAACCGGGTGATCTGCCAGAAATCCGTAGCCGCCCAAAATCTGAACCGCTTGCGAGCAGACGCGCTCACCCATCTCAGAGGTAAAGAGCTTGGCCATAGAGGCCTCTTGCAAACAGGGCGCGCCCGCGTCTTTCAAGCTGGCGGCGTGCCAAACCATTTGCCGCCCTGCCTCAAGCTGCGTGGCCATATCCGCCAGTTTGAACGAGACCCCTTGTTGCGTGGTAATCGGCGCGCCAAAAGCCTGTCGCTCGGCGGCATAGTCGCGGGCATACTCGAAGGCGCTCCGCGCCATACCCACCGCCTGCGCCGCGATGCCGATGCGCCCGCTTTCAAGATTGGCGAGGGCGATTTTATAGCCCTGCCCCTCTTCGCCGAGCAGGTTTTCAGCCGGAATACGCATGTTCTCAAAGGCGATCTGGCAGGTGTCAGAGCTGTGAATCCCCAGCTTGCGCTCAACGCGCACAACCTCGTAGCCGGGGGTGTCCGTCTCGACGATAAAGGCGCTGATCCCGCGCTTTCCCGCGTCTTTGTCGGTGACCGCAAAGACGATCAGCATCTGCCCGTTTTTGCCCGAGGTGATGAACTGTTTTGCGCCGTTTAGGACATAGTGATCGCCGTCGCGCCGGGCGGTGGTGCGCAGGTTCGAAGCGTCAGAGCCTGCTTGCGGCTCGGTCAGGGCAAAGCCGCCGATCCATGCGCCGCTGGCCAGTTTTGGCAGATATGTCTGCCGCTGCGCCTCGGTGCCAAAATCGCGGATCGGCCCACAGGCCACCGAGGCGTGCACCGAGAGGATCGTCGAACAAGCACCGTCGCCTGCAGCCACCTCTTCGATCACGGTGGCGTAACTTAGGAAATCCGCGTCGAACCCGCCGTAGACTTCGGGCACTTGCATCCCCAAAAAGCCCAAATCGCCCATAGCCCTCAATTCATCGCGCGGAAAACGGGCCTCACGGTCACGCTCTGCCGCGCCGGGCCATAGCTCGGCCTGCGCAAACTGCCGCGCCATATCGCGAATGGCGGCTTGGGTCTCGTTGAGGATCACGACATCAGTTCCACACCAATGGCAGTCGCCTCGCCGCCGCCGATGCAAATCGCCGCCATGCCCCGTTTAGCATCCCGCGCGCGCAGGGCGTGCAAGAGCGTGACGATGATCCGTGCACCGGACGCCCCGATGGGGTGGCCCATGGCGCAAGCGCCGCCGTTCACATTCACTTTGTCATGGGGCAATCCAAGGCTCTGCATCGCGGCCATTGCCACCACCGCAAAGGCCTCGTTCACCTCGAACAGATCGTAATCCGCCGCCGTGGTGCCCGTCTTTGCCAAGAGCTTTTCAACCGCGCCAATGGGGGCCACGGGGAATTTTTCCGGCGTCACCCCATGAGAGGCATGGCCAGTGATCTTGGCCAGCGGGGTCAAGCCCTTGGCCTCGGCCACCGAAGCGCGGGTAAGCACCAGCGCCGCCGCCCCATCCGAAATCGAAGAGGCATTTGCCGCCGTCACCGTGCCGTCTTTGGCAAAGGCAGGCTTAAGCTGCGGGATTTTCTCAGGCCGGGCATTGCGCGGCTGCTCGTCTGTCGCAATGGTCACGGCAATTTTGCGCGTGGCCACCTCAAGGGGCGCAATTTCGGCATCAAAGGCACCCAAGCTCTGGGCCGCCAAGGTTCGATCAAGCGAGGCGATGGCATACTCATCCTGCGCCGCACGAGTGAATTGATAATCGCTGGCGCAGCGCTCGGCAAAAACACCCATCAAGGTGCCTTTTTCGTAAACATCCTCCAGCCCATCGGTGAACATGTGATCCTGCGCGACGCCGTGGCCCATGCGCAGCCCGTCGCGCACCCTCGGCAAGAGATAGGGCGCATTCGACATGCTCTCGGTCCCGCCCGCCAGCACCATATCCGCGCCACCCGCGCAAAGCACGTCATGGGCCAGCATCGCGGCCTTCATCCCAGAACCGCACATCTTGTTGATCGTGCTCGCAACCGCCTCGGGGGGCAATCCTGCACCCAGCCCCACCTGCCGCGCCGGGGCTTGCCCTTGCCCGGCACCAAGAACATTTCCGAAAATCACCTCAGAGATATCCCCCGGCGCAACCCCAGCAGCCGAAAGAGCGGCTTTCGCGGCGTGAATGCCAATCTCGGGCGCAGTCAGCGGGCTTAGCTCGCCGCCCAAGCCACCCATGGGCGTGCGTTTTGCGGATAGAATGACAATTGGGTCGTCCATTGGTGTCTCCCTTTTGATGCCCAAGGGTCGCGCGCCTGCCGCGCCCAAAGTGGCTTTTTCAAAGAGACTGGAGCAAATTTTTCCATCCAACAATAAAAAAGGGCCGCAGCAGTGCCGCGACCCTTGGTCCTAGGCGCCAGAGACGTCTGGCGCGCGATTACATCGCTCTGTTACATCGCACTGTTACTTCGCACTGTTACTTCGCACTGTCGGGCAGGTTCAGTTTGAACATGAAAATCTGACCACCGCGATCCGCTTGAACCGCCGCAACCTGCCCACCAGAGGCGGTGCGATGCTGAACCACACCCATCAAGAGCTGCTCGTTCAGCGGGACCGATCCGGCCACGTCCTGAAGACCCGAGCCTGCCAGTTCATCCATGGTGTAAAAGCTGCCATCCGCCTTTTTGCTCAAAAGCCCTGTCAGGCTCCACGACCCAGAGAACTCCGAGGTGCGCGGCTTATCAATGGCACCGGCCATAGCCGTGGCACCCGCCGCAGCCCGAGGGCTCGCGCCGCCACCTGCCATGGCAAGAAAATAGCCCTTGGCCTCTTCCATCGGTTTCATCGTCGCCGGATCAAGCACCACCGCCAGCTTACGCTCGCCCAGATCATTGCCGCTGTCCTCATCAATGATCAGAACGTCAGCATCCGAGGCCTGAACCCAGTACCCGCCATCGGGGGCCACGATCTGCGCGCGGCCGTCTTCCCAAGTGGCATGAGTGCTTTCGCCGCCATGCTTGACGCCTTTGTCACCAACCTCAAGAGTCATCGCCCCGTCAACCGCCGCCACGGTCCGGACCGCCTCAGCAGAGATATAGGCTGGCAGCGCGCCACCGGCCAAGCCCAGCTCAAGCGCCAGATCAGGCAGGGTGATCGACAAGAGACCGCCCTTATTGGTCATGTTGTAGACAAAGCGCGTATGATCGGTCGATGGATCAACCATCGGGTGCTCAACCTTCGTGTCGCCCACAAAATATGTGTGACCCGCTGGCTGCTCATCGGCGGCACCCCAGAGCTTCATTTCGGTGTCTTTCACCGCCACCGGGCTGTTCCAGCCTCCCCACTGGTAAGACGTCGGCACGAATTTCGCCTCAAAACTGTCAGAAGCCGCAGCATTGGTCATATAGGCGTCGAGCATCTTCTCGCTGGTGTCGATCGCATCGATCCCAAGCGCAGCGTAATCGCTGTTCGCCACAGCCATGCCGTAGAGCTTGCCGTGTAGCAGACCGTTGCGCGCTAGGAACTGGTCGCGGGCATTGGCATCCGCCGCAATGGGCGAGCCGTCAGCGTCAAGACCCTTGATACCGACATAGATTTTCACCGCGCCCGGCTCTTCGTCGTGGTTGTAGCCCGACATGACCATCACAACATAATCGCTGTGCTGCGGGTTCACCGGCATGATCTTTTCATAGCCGGTTTGGCCCATGGCAGGGACGGAATAGGCGGTCTCATTGGCGATATCGACGACCATGGCGGCCAGCCCCATGCCATTGTCCGGCTCCCAAACCAAATCGGGATTGTTGCGATCACCCTTGTTGAACATCGTGGTGATCTTCCACTCTTCAGCCATGAAGAACACGTGGTCCTCTAGGCCCAAGCCTGCGCCCCACTTGTGCGGCGGCTCGTAGAACCCGCCACAAAATGACTGAAAGAAGAAATCGCCATTCGAGAGCATCCGGTCAGGTGCAAAATCTACCAAAGTGCCATTCGGGAGGGCTTGATTGCCCCAAACGCCGCCCTGATCCTTGGGCAGAACTTCGTCGCCGAACACGTTGTAGACAGTTGAGAAGAGATGGCCCGAGCCTTGGACCATGGAGGCCGCAGCCGCATCATTCGACAAGAACTCGGCCATGGCGGCACGATCGTAATCGATGGTGTGAACATGGCTGCCAGTGAAGGTCACACCGGATTTCATTTCCCAACCATAGGTCTCGGTGGACATTGTGGCATAAGATTCCGACTGATAGGCCACGCGCACCGTCGCCTCATCGGTCAGCCAAGCCGAGTGCCCATCGGGCCAGCCGGTCAGCGCTTTGCCCGTGACCGCGTCAACCTCGCCAACGGTCGCCAAAGGCTTCATGGCAGAGATAAACGGGAAATCTGTGTCAGCGGAGGCCCCATCTACGATCAGCGCAGGGTCAGACGCCGTGGAGGCCTCAGCGACCAGCGCCGTGGTCTCACCGATTTTGACAAGGCCGCCGTGGCCATCTGCATGGGCGCCAAGTGTGGTCGTGACAAAGAGCGCTGCTACCAAGGGCAGCTGGGAAAGGAGCGTTTGCTGGTTCATGGTGAACTTCCTGATGTTTTCAATACTACGGGGACTAGCGGTGAAATGTGACAGTTTTTAATCAATTTCAGAGTTTTCGCGATCTGTCTTCTCTTGGTGGTCTTTTTTGCCCCGCAAGCATCAAATGGCCGAGGCTTGGATCAAAGCTCGGCGCTTGATTGTCGCCCTAAAACGCGAAAGGCTGCGGCTATCGATACTGGAGTTACCGCCCATGAAAATTTGTATATTTGGCGCAGGCGCGATTGGTGGATTTTTGGCGGTGAAGCTGGCGGCCACCAAAGCGCAGGTCAGTGTTGTGGCGCGCGGGGCGCATCTGGCGGCGATGCAAAGCGGCGGTTTGCAATTGATCGAAGGGGGCGCCACCAAAACCGCAGCTATTTCCGCAACTGATGATCCAGCACAGCTTGGGCCGCAGGACTATGTGTTTTTGACCCTTAAAGCCCATTCGGTTCCCGCTGCCGTGCCCCATATCATGCCATTGATCGGGCCAGATACGACCATCATCTGCGCGGTGAACGGGGTGCCTTGGTGGTATTTTTACAAAGAGGGTGGCCCGCACGAAAACACAAGGCTGGCCAGTGTCGATCCGGGCAATGCCCAATGGCAGGGGCTGGGCCCAGAGCGCATTTTGGGCTGCGTGATTTATACCGCTGCCGAAGTGTCCGCGCCGGGCATCGTCACCCATAACGCAGGCAATCGGTTTTTGCTGGGCGAGCCAGATGGGCGGCGCACAAAGCGGGCCATCGCGCTATCCAAGCTATTGACCGAGACGGGGCTGATCGCGCCTGTCTCTGAGACGCTGCGCACTGACATCTGGATGAAGCTTTGGGGGAATGTCACGTTTAACCCCATGTCTGTTCTGACCCAGGCAACGCTGGATGTGCTTTGCACCGATGAGGGAACACGGGCCGTGGCGCAGGCCATGATGGGAGAGACCCAAACTGTGGCGCAGGCTTTGGGCATCACCTTCTCGATGGCGCTCGAAGACAGGATCAAGGCCGTGGGCGCCGTAGGGGCGCATCGCACATCGATGCTGCAGGATTTCGACGCAGGCCGCCCGATGGAAATAGATGCGCTTGTCACGAGCGTTCAAGAATTGGGCCGCCTCACCGACACCCCTACGCCGACCATCGATACGGTGCTCAGCCTTTTACGACTCCGCGCTAAAACCGCCGCGCTAGCGCCATGATCCACAACTCTCTTGCACATTTACAACGCTCCCCTCAGATTTTACCCATTCTCGATGGTGAACTCTTTACAACAAATGTCACAGATTTTACGAATCTCCTTTTTAGGATTTTGACAAAACCACCTTTGATATGCCAAACGGCACGAGTGTTGATGTAATCCAGTGGTTAATTCCTGCGCGACTTTGTTTCTTTTATCGCGACGTGGACCGAGCCCAACCATCAACCGTAAGAGTGCCATCTGTTTGGACCTAATGGAACACACAGAAGTTTGCGTAAGTGTAGTCGCAAATATTTTTGGGGAGCGACATGCCGTTTATTACCTATGACCTCACCGGCGAAGGTGCCGATCTTGGAACACGTGACCTAACTTTGGGTGGCGTGACTTTGTCGCTTTCGGGACAGCAGTTCGAAGGCACGAACGGCACGCCGCTACAGTGGAACCAATCCGGCAAAGACGTCTTTAACGTTGTCGAAGGCGCTGATCTTACCCGCGACGCGCTTGGTATGGGTGTTCGTTCGGGCACTGGTGATCTTGAAACGGCAATTGGCGGCGACACACCAGATGAGCTGCTCCGCTTTGGCTTTTCCCAATCGGTCACCATTGTTTCGGTCGATATGACGCCGGTGGCGAACACATACAGCAACAACACAACGAACCAGCGCTACCGTTTGTTTACGGATAGCGACGCGAACGGCACCCTTGATACGGTTTCGGGCAACCAGCGCATCGGCACTGGTGATGACGTGGCGGTTGGTGTTGAAACCGACGTTCTAGGCATCGGCGCGCAGCGTCACGGCGACAGTTTTTACGTCTCGTCGATCACGATTTTTGTGCCTGACACTGGCGGGCTGACCTCGGCTGATGACTACACAATCGCGGCCAATTCCAACGAGATCACTCTGGATGTTCTGGCCAACGATGTGGCCATCGATACGATCCTGAGCATCGACACTGATCTGGATGATGATGGCCAGACGGATGTGCAAGGCACTCTGACCATTGCGGCGGACGGCAAGACCCTCAGCTACAATCCCGGCGATGCTTTTGTCGCGCTGCCACAGGGCGAAACCGCGACCCAGAGCTTTACCTACACGGCGCTTGATACGGACGGCCAAGAGCGGACTGAGACCGTCAACATCACCATTGAAGGCCAGCAAGACGAGCCTGATACCGAAGAGCCCGAAGTGACGCAAACCAGCGTGATCACCTTTGATTTTGCAGGCAATGCCGATGGCCAGAACCTTGTGCTTAGCCAAGACGGTTTGACGCTGACCCTTGAGGCTGGCCACTTCTACAATCCCAACGGCGGTATGGTTCAGTACAACTACGCCAATAACGACGTTGCGATTGATTACGGCAATGTCGATCTGAACCGCAACGACGTGGGCCTCGGCGCGATCACCCAAGGCGGCGATCTTGAGGACGGTTTTGGCGGCGACACGCCTGATGAAATGGTGGCCATGGCCTTCTCGCAAGAGGTTAAGATCCTCTCGGTGGGCTTTGAAACCGCGGCCAGCGTTTACACGACCCGCACGGACAACCACCGCTTTCGGGTGTTCACCGACGAAAGCGGCGACGGCGCGCTTGATACGATTTCCGGCAACAACGCGATCGGTACAAACACGCTGATCGAGATGGATTACACGGCCTCTGACTTTGGCCTCGGCGCGCAGCGTCACGGCGACAACTGGCGCATCACTTCGATCACCGTCGAAGTTGAAAACATCGCCGAGCCTGAGGCGATCACCCGCGCCGATGCCTATACGCTGGATGCCACTGCGGCGGACACGGCGCTGAATGTGCTGGAAAACGACAGCCTGATCACGTCGATCACTGCGGTTGATACGGACCTCGACGACGATGGCGCAAGCGATATTTTGGGCAATGTGACCGTCGCCGAAGATGGTCAGAGCCTGATCTATACCGCTGGCGTGGCATTTGCTGATCTGCCTTTGGGCGAAAGCGTCACCGAGCGCGTGAGCTACACCGCGCAGACCCAAAGCGGCGAAACGCTGGTTGAGACCGTCGAGATCACCGTTGAGGGCACTTATGTCGCCCCGACCCGCCTGATCACTTTCGATCTGAGCGGCGCGGCTTTGGACGCGGACACCATGACCTGGACCCAAGACGGCGTCACGCTTATTGCAACGGGCGCGACTTTTGCGGGCACAAACGGTGCGCCGGTTCAGTGGAACACCACCGGCAGCGGCGTCTTCAACGTGACGGACACGGGCACGCAGCTGACCCAAAGCGATTTGGGTCTGGGCGCGCGCACTGGTGCAGGCGATCTTGAGGCCTCGATCGGCGGCGATACCCCCGATGAGCTTTTGGCCTTTGGTTTCGACCGCGACGTGCGTGTGGTCTCGGTTGATCTGGTGAGCGAGGGCAATAGCTACAACAGCCGTACCACGAACCAGCGTTACCGTCAGTTCACGGACAATGACGCGGACGGCACGCTTGAGACGATCTCGGGCAATATCGCAATCGGCGATGGGCAAGACCTGACGGTTGGCCTTGAGACATCGATCTTTGGCCTCGGCGCGCAGCGCCACGCGGATAGTTTCTACGTCGGCTCGATCACCATCGAGGTGACCGATGAGCCGGTTGATCCGAGCGCGGCGGCGGATGATGCGGCGACCATCGCGGCGGACCCTGGCGAGACAACACTCGCGGTGCTGGACAACGATGCGCTGATCACAGCGATCACAGCGGTTGATACGGACCTCGACGACGATGGCGCGACCGACCTGCTTGGCACGGTTACGGTTGCTG
>CAYLLD010000027.1:0-14513 GCA_964384315.1 uncultured Rhodobacterales bacterium
GCCTCAGGCCGCCCAAAGGTCATGACCGTATCGCCATAACGGCGCTCTTCTAATTGCGTAAAACCCTCAGGCAGGGCAACCGCCGCTGCCTCTTCAACCACCACCAGCGCATCGGGCGCGAGCCAGCCCCCCGCCAAAGCCGAGGCCAAAGCCTTGGGCGCGAGGCCCATGCCGTAGGGCGGGTCGACAAAGACTATATCAAAGGGCGTGCCCTTCGAGGGGCCAAGCCGCGTGGCATCGCGGCGCAACAGCTTGGTCGCCCCGGTCAGGCCAAAGGCTTCGATATTGCGCCGGATCAACCCGCGTCCCGCTACGCCATTATCAATGAACACCGCAAAAGACGCCCCCCGCGATATGGCCTCCAGCCCCAAAGCGCCGGTGCCCGCGAAAAGATCGAGCACCCGCGCGTCCTCAAAGGTGAAATCATCGCGGTGCTCAAGGGTGTTGAACAGGCTCTCGCGCACCCGATCCGTGGTGGGGCGCAAATGCGCCGCCGCATCGCCCTTGCCCACGGGCACCAGCGCCCGCCCGCCAAATTTACCGCCAACTATCCGCACCAAAAACCTCTCAGTTCGCTTGGGTTCTATTGGCATCTTGGGCCTGATCCCGCTATGCCAGATGCAAGTGTTAACGCGAAGCAGCCCTTAAGAGGAACCCCCAATGACCATCAAAACTGGTGACAAACTGCCCGACGCCATCCTGCGCGAATGGACCGGCGACGCCCCCGCCGAGACCACAACCGCCGCGTTATGCGCAGGCCGCAAACTCGTGATCTTCGGCCTGCCCGGCGCCTTTACCGGCACCTGCACCACGGCACATCTACCCAGCTTTATGCGCACCAAAGCAAAATTCGTCGAAAAGGGCTTTGATGAGGTGATTTGCCTCTCGGTCAACGATGTTTTCGTAATGGACGCTTGGGCCAAATCCACCGGCGCTGATGAGGCGGGCATCCGCATGCTCTGCGACCCCGACGCCTCATTCACCAAGGCCATCGGCATGGATTTCACCGCCGAAGCCGTGGGCCTGATCGACCGCTCCAAGCGCTACGCCATGGTGGTCGAGGACGGCACGGTCACGCTCTTGCAAGAAGAAGCAGGCCCCGGCGAATGTACCGTATCCGCAGGCGAAGCGGTTCTAGACGCGCTTTAAGGTTTGAACGGGCGGCGGGTCTAAACCGCCGCCTCCATCATCGTGGCCAGTTTGATATCAAGCGCGGTCAGCCCGCCCGCATCATGGGTGGTCAGCGTGACATCCACGCGGTTGTAGACATTGCTCCACTCGGGATGGTGATTGAGCTTTTCGGCCATGAGCGCCACGCGGGTCATCCAGCCGAAACCCGCGTTAAAATCGCGAAATTTGAACTGCTTTTGGATCGCGTCGCGCCCCTGAACCATGCTCCAGCCTGCGCTTAGCAGCGGCCCTAAGGCCTCCGCGCGTGTCTCGCCTTCAAGTTTCATTCCTGCTCCTCCACATCGGTTTTGCGAAACGGGCCATAGTCCGTGAGGATCTCGATATCCTCATCGACCACTGCCCGCTCGGCCTCAAGATACTCCGCCACCGCACGGCGAAATCCTTCATCCGCAATCCAGTGCAAACTATAGGTGGGTTTGGGCAAATAGCCCCGCGCCAATTTGTGCTGTCCCTGCGCCCCCGCCTCAACGCGGGTCAAGCCAAGCTCAAACGCCAGATCGATCGACTGGTAATAGCACAGCTCAAAATGCAGACAGTCGTGATGCTCGGCGCAGCCCCAATAGCGGCCATAAAGCGTCTCGCGCCCGATGAAATTCAGCGCAGCGGCAATGGGCACGCCGTCCCGCTCCGCCAAAATCAACGCCATATCATCGCGCAACACCTCCTGCGCACACTCAAAAAACCGCCGCGTCAGGTAAGGCGTGCCCCATTTGCGCGCGCCGGTGTCTTGATAAAACTCCCAAAACGCGTCCCAATGCTCGGGGCGCAATTCGTCCCCGCGATAGGTCTTGATCTGCCCGCCAAACCCCTGCGCCGTCGCCCGCTCTTTGCGGATGTTCTTGCGTTTGCGCGAGGAAAGCGCCGCCAGAAACCCGTCAAAGCTGCCGTAATCCGCATCTTCCCAGTGAAACTGCTGGCCCGTGCGCTGCATCAGGCCCATGGCCCCGCCCGCTTCCCACTCGGCCTCGGTGCAAAAGGTGATATGGGCCGACGAGAGCCGATGCTCGGTGCCGATACGCACCACCGCCTCGGTCAGCGCCGCTTGCGCCACAGGTTCAAAGCCCGGACGGGCCAAATAGCGCCGCCCCGTGGCTGGGGTGAAGGGCACCGCCCCCTGCAATTTGGGAAAATACCGCCCCCCTGCCCGCTCATAGGCATGGGCCCAGCTGTGATCGAAGACGTATTCGCCTTGGCTGTGGGACTTGGCATAAAGCGGCATCGCGCCGATCAGTTTGCCCTCCGCCCGCGCGATCAAATGCTGGGGCTGCCACCCGCTGCCCGCGCCAACTGAGCCGCTATCTTCGAGCGCTTTAAGGAACCTATGGGTGGTGAAAGGATCAAGGGGCCGCCCGCCATCCGCCGTTTCAGGCGCGGCGCAAGCATCCCATTCCGAAGCCTCGATCTGAGCCAAAGAGCCAAGCACCGCAACTTCGATCAACCCAGTTTCCATTGTTCGCCCGTCTCAATTTGTTTGCCCGTCTCAATTTATTTGGGTGTGGTCGGCTTAAGGCCCGTTCGGCGCAAAGCCCTCAAAGGTGATATTATCCGCGACCTCATAGGCCGCCGCCTCAGTTTGCGCATCCCGCACGGTCCAGCACAAGACCGGCAGACCCGCGCTCTTGAGCCGCGCCACCGGCCCCGCGCCTAAATCGCGCACATTATGCGAGATGAAATCAACCCCGAGGCGGTCGGCCTCATCAAGGCGCGCAAGCTCATCGCGCCATGGCGCAGGCACATCCGGCCAATCGGCGGCCTGCATCGGATCGCTTACCAAACCTGCCGCCACATGGGGCGCAGCGGCTTGAAACGCCTCGACGGAAAACGGATTGAATGACATGGCCGCAAGCGGGCCGTCATAGCCCACAAGCGCCGCAGCCACCGCCCGTTCAAGCGGTCCAACATCGCGGCCCAGCGCGCCATCTTGGTCCTTGATCTCGATCAAAAGCGGCACGCGCCCCGCGACCAGCGCAAGCACCTGCGCCAGCGTCGGGATCGTATCATTGCTGCCCGTCAGGGTGATTTGGCCAAGCTGCGCCGCGCTTTTTGCCGAAATAGCGCCGCCCTGTCCGGTCAGCCGCTCAAGCTTATAGTCATGAAACACCATCGGCACGCCGTCAGCGCTGATTTGCACATCGATTTCAATGCCATAACCCGCCTGAACCGCCGCCGTCACCGCCGCTGGTGAGTTCTCGATGATCCCCCGCGCCGCGTCATGGAGGCCGCGATGGGCAATCGGGCGGGTCAAAAATTGCTGCTCAAGGCGGCTCTTGCCAAATGCGCTCATTTGATCTCGAAAACGCCCTCGATCTCGACCGCGACATTGCGCGGTAGGGCCGCCACGCCAACCGCCGCGCGGGCATGGGCGCCGTGATCGCCGAAGACCTCGACCATCAGATCAGAGGCCCCGTTGATCACCTCGGGATGATCGGTGAAATCAGGGGTGGAATTGACAAAGCCCGTCAGCTTGACCACCCGCGTCACGCGGTCCAGATCACCGCCGCAGGCCGCGCGCAATTGCGCCAAAAGCGACAATCCGCATTGGCGCGCCGCATCGGCACCTGTGGCCACGGATACGCCGCCGCCCAACTGGCCCGTCATCAGACCATGCGCGTTCTGGCTAATCTGGCCCGAGATGAACACAAGATTGCCGCTTTGCACGAATGGCACATAATTCGCCGCAGGGGCCGGGGCCGCGGGCAGGCTGATCCCGAGGCTCTCTAATTTGCTGTCGATTTGCTTGGCCATATCCGCACTCCTGCTTTGATTGTGGGTCTAGCCCATTTTCTTAAGCGCCGCGGTCAGCGCGGTCACGGAATTCTTGTTCCGCTCCAAAACCGCACGCACTTCGGCCCGCTCCGAGGCCAAAAGCTTGACCCCCTCGATGATAATATCGAAAAACTTCGGCCCGCTGCCCGCTTCGATCACATGCCAATCCACCGGAAACGGCGCGTATTGGTTGGTTTTCACCTTGGTTTGCACAATCACGCCCTTGCGCCCGTAGTCATTCGAGCGGTTGATCTCGAGCTCGCCGCCCTCGAACTGCGCGAATTGCTTACCATATTTACGGGCCAAATAGCCGGTCAGCGCCTCAACATAGGCCGCGCGCTCTGCCTTGGAGGCACCGCGCCACGGCTGGCCAAGAATACTGCTCGCGATCCGCGTCCGGTCGGCATAACGGGCAAAAATACCCTCAAAATCATCGAGCATCGCATCCAAGGGCTTGCCCGCGCCAATGATCGATAGAACCTCGCCCACCACTTTGCGGATCAGCCCTTCGGCATCATTCACGCTTAGCGCGCTTGCAGGTTGCATCCCGCTCACGCCGAGCGCTGCAAATCCAGCCAAAACCGCGCGGCGATTTAAGCCGTTGGTAGGGCTATGATTATTTTGGCCATCAAGGGTCGAAGGCAAAGGGGTCGTCGAGATCTGTTTCATTTATTTCACCACCTTGAAGTACATTGCGCCGGTTCAGTAAGTACCCGATCCTCGCCGCTGAATAACTGTCCGCCGCGCCGTAAAGCACGGGATCCACTATACCTGTTAATCTATGACGTTTGCCCACGACATCCAGAGCCTGCACCCCATTTACAACATTAATGTCGGGCGCTTTCACCAGTTGACCCACAGGATTTGTAACGAAATCAACAATATCCCCGGCGGTATCGCGCGCGGTGGAGGGCCCGCGCAAAGGCTGCTCGATGTAAGGGCCCTCGCCCACACCCCAAACGTGCAATGTCTCGCCAAAGTCGGTGCTGTCATCGGGCAAATCCAGCGCGGTGGCCGGATCAAACAACCCCAAAACCCCCACGGTGCTGTTCAGTAAAAACCGCGTCGTCATGCTTAGGGCCGCACCAACATCACCTTGGAGCGTATGATTGACGACGTCAGAGGGCAAAGACAGATTGGACGCGCCGTTGGCCAGCGCCTTTTCCACCCCATCAGGCAAAGCGCCGTAAACCCGCGAAGCTGGGCGCAACAGGACGCGATCCGCCGCCTTATTCACACTATGAACAGATCGGTTGATAGGTTCTGCGGGATCATATACCCCGTCTTGTGAAACAGTGTTTTTGCCACAACCAACCAGAAAAATTAGAGCTGTGAATAAAATCTTCGCATTTCGCCGCGAATATACGCGAGGTATTGACTGCACGTCCGTGCCCCCTTCAACCGTGTTGGCCCTTGCCAAAATGGAACATAATGCGCACTTAGGACACTATCTAGCTGTCAAATACAACTAAGAATACTATTAACACCCGCGCATATTGGATTCGCAACGAACCGCCGCCATATCAACGTTGAACATGTGACGATCACGGCGCAAACAAAGCCTGGAACACGAGTAGGATGATAAATGTCAACCCAGTTTAAGAACGGCCGGAAAGAGCTGCGCGACGCGATGGGCAAAGGCCGGTCGCTTTTTATGTCGGTCGGGATTTTTAGTGTTTTTGTGAACCTTTTGATGCTGACGGGCCCGCTTTTCATGCTGCAGGTCTATGACCGCGTGTTGGGTTCACGCTCTGAGGCGACGCTGGTCGCACTCTTTGCGCTTGTTGGTTTTCTTTACCTCTTGATGGGCTTTCTTGATCACGCGCGGGGCCGGGTTTTGGCCCGGGTTGGTGCAGAATTCCAAACCATTATGGATCGACGCGTCTTCGAAGCCGTGCTTAAACGCTCGGTCGTTCCGATGGAGCGGTCGCGCCCCGCATCAGGTCTGCGCGATCTTGAGGCGGTGCAGCGCCTGATGTCATCACCGGCGCTTTTCGCCGTTTTCGACATGCCTTGGGCGCCTCTATTTATGGCTGCGATCTTTATGTTCCACCCGATGCTCGGCTGGCTTGGCCTTGCTGGCGCGGTGCTGATCATTTCGCTGACCTTCCTCAACCAGCTAACGACCCGCAAACCCGTGACCGAGGCTAACCAAAAGTCTGCGCAGGCAGACGGGTTCGCCCAATCGATCCGCGAAGAGGGCGAGGTTATCCAAGGCTTGGGAATGCGCTCGGCGGTGCTTAGCCGCTGGCGTCAAAACCGCGATGCCGCGCTCACCAGCCAAATTTCGGCATCGGATAGAACCGGCACCTTCTCTACCGCCTCCAAAACCTTCCGCATGTTCTTGCAATCTGCGATGCTGGCCCTTGGCGCCTATCTGGTGTTGCAAGGCGAGTTGACGCCCGGTGCCATGATCGCCGGTTCGATCCTCTTGGGCCGCGCGCTTGCGCCCGTCGAGCAGGCCATCGCACAATGGCCCAACGTGATCCGCGCCCGCGAGGGTTGGGGTTCGCTTTGTGAACTGCTGGAAAAAACCCCGGTTGATCCAGTACGCACCGAACTGCCAAAACCACGCGCAATTATGGAAGCGCAGCAAATCACTGTGCTGCCCCCGGGCGAGCAAGTTGCGACCTTGCGTATGCTGTCGTTCCGCATCGAACCGGGTCAAGCCATGGGTGTCATCGGCCCGTCGGGTGCCGGTAAATCTACGCTGGCCCGTGCAATTTTGGGCATTTGGCGTCCTGCATCTGGCAAAGTCCGCCTAGATGGCGCTTCGCTGGATAACTACGACAACGACTCGCTGGGCCAATACATTGGGTATTTGCCGCAAGATGTGACGCTCTTCACTGGCTCAATTGCCGAAAATATTGCGCGTATGTCCACACAGCCTGATCCGGCACAGGTCGTTGAGGCCGCGAAAAAATCCGGCGCTCATGAAATGATCCTGAAGATGCCTAACGGCTATGACACCCAGATCACATCGGGTTCGGGGCGTTTGTCCGGCGGTCAAAAGCAGCGGATTGGTCTGGCCCGCGCCATGTACGGAAATCCTGTGATCCTCGTGCTCGACGAGCCAAATTCGAATCTCGATAGCGCTGGTTCTGAGGCACTAAACGGGGCGATCCGTCAGATGAAATCAGAGAATAAATCTGTGATCATTATGGCTCACCGTCCGGCGGCCATCGCGGAATGTGATCTGCTGCTCTACATCGAAAATGGGACGCGCAAGGCGTTCGGTCCACGTGACGAGGTGCTGCGCGAGCAGTTGCGCAACTACAATCAGGTAGCCAGCGCGATCAACAAACAACAAGAGGCTAAATAGATGGCGAAGCTTAAGATGCCCGGTCGTGCGGCAAAACAACTCGCCGGCCCGACCCCGAAAAAAGCCGGACGCACATGGAAAGCCTCGCGGCATCTTGTCATCGGCTTCGCCGCGCTAGCGCTGCTTGTTGGCGGGCTTGGCAGTTGGTCTATTTTCACCAATATCGCCGGTGCGATTGTTGCCAGCGGCTCGATTGAGGTCGAGTCTAACCGTCAGGTTGTTCAGCACCCCGAAGGCGGTGTTGTTGGTGAGATCAATGTAGACGACGGCGATACGGTTGCCGCAGGCGATATCCTGATCCGCCTCGATGACACCCAACTGCGCAGCGAGTTGGCAGTGATCGAGAGCCAGCTTTTCGAATTGATCGCGCGTCGTGGACGCCTTCAGGCTGAAAGCGAGGGGCGCAGCGAGATCAAATTCCCCGCCGACATCGATGAACTAGCTGCCACTTCAAATGTTGACGTCGACGAGCTTAAGGCCGGCCAGCAACGCCTCTTTGAGGCACGCCGCAACACGGTCAAAAGCGAAGCGGAGCAACTTGAAGAGCGCAAGCAGCAAATTGACCTGCAGATCAACGGCGTTGAGGCGCAGCTCTCTGCGCTCGAAAAACAGTTGGTGCTGATCCGCCAGCAATTGGCCAACACGCAGAGCCTCGTTGATGACGGGCTGGCGCGGATGCCAGAACTATTGGCCCTACAACGCGAAGAGGCCCAACTCTTTGGGCGCGTCGGAGAGTTGCAAGCGGGCGTCGCCGAAAACCGTGGCCGGATAGCCGAGATCCAAATCTCGCTGGTAAAGCTGGAAAGCGATCTGCGCGAAGACGCGATCACAACGCTGCGCGATTTGCAGTACCGCGAATTGGAACTGCGTGAACGCCGCTTGTCGAGCATCGAAACGCTCACACGTCTAGAAGTTCGCGCGCCAGTGCCCGGCGTGATTTATGGCAATACCATATTTGCCCTGCGCTCAGTCGTTCGCCCCGCGGAACCCATCATGTATGTCGTACCCCAAGACAGCCCCTTGGTGATTTCGTCGCGCATTGAGACGATCAACATCGACGAAGTGCGCGTTGGACAAGAGGCCAAACTGGTCTTTTCCGCCTTTGATGCGCGCACCACGCCCGAGCTTGAAGGCCAGGTGACCAAGGTTTCGGCGGATGTCTTTACTGATGAGACCACGGGCGCCAGCTACTATCTCGCGGAAATTCTTCCTAAAGACGGCGAGCTTGAAAAGCTGGGTGACCGGGACTTGCTGCCCGGCATGCCCGTCGACAGCTTTATCAAAACCCGCGACCGCTCTCCTTTGAACTATCTGATCAAGCCCATGGCCGATTACTTTAACCGCGCCTTCCGCGAGAGCTGACCTTTGCGCGAAAAAAATCGCGCAACCGATGTTGAGACCCTAAAATGCCACCGCCCATCACTGAGCGGTGGCATTTTCTTTGCGCCGTAGACAGACTGGGCAATTCTCGCCTACGATTGTTTCACACCAAAAATCTGTAAACGCTCAGCGTTTGGAGGGGTCAGATGAAGCGATTGGTACTCGTGGTTCACGGGGTTGGCGATCAAGGTCCGGGCGAGACACTTGAGAACTTTGCCAGTTCCGTCACCGAAAATGTGGCCGCTACAATCGATAGCGAAACCGTTTTGATGCGCGAAGACTATCCGCACCACGACCCTCGTAAACTGGCCTCATTTGCCTGTCCTATCTATCGATTAACCGAGCCTTCGGGTGATCAAACCCAACTGGCCGAAGTGCATTGGGCCGACTTGTCCAAGGGCCCAAAAGGGTCGCTTTCAACGGTGATCGAATTAATCTCAACGGTGCTGGGCCTAGGCTACCTCGTGCGCGCCAATGTCCGCGAAGTCCACGAGAGCGGCCATAAACCTGCGTGGCAAATTCGATTGGCCGATCTGTTCGTCCTACTGGCGCACGGGCCAAACTTGGCACTGAACGCAATTTTGGCGCTGGGGGTCACAATGACCTTCGCCCTGTTCCAATATGCCCCCAAAGAGCTCGTTAGTTTCGATCAGCCATTCTGGGGGCACATCATCATTCTTGCAGCCTCGGTCCTATTTTTGATTTTAGGCCGCATGTCACGGCCGCCCAACCGCTTGCGACGACAGTTCGCGGACAGTCTGTGGGCTGTGGGTTTGTTGGGGATTCTATCAACAATGGTGATCGGTTCTGCACATTGGTTCGGCATGATTTCAGGCCCAACAGAGGTCTTTGACACCTATATCCAACTCATTGTTCACGCGATGCAAACCACATGGCTGATCATGTTCGTGATCGCAGGCGCGCTCGTGCTCTTTGGACGTTCCAGCAAATCCCCGCAGCCTAAATCTGGCATAGCCCGCATAATTTACCCTCAAACCATGGCCGCCATGGTTGTAACGTGGCTGATGTTCTCAAATGTGTTTTGGGTCACCCTAGGTCGTTGGACGGCGGGCAACGCGCAGGTTAAAAGTCTTATGGATGTGCACCTACTAAACGCCTTAGCACTGCTCTCGGTTGTTGTGGGCGCATTTGTTGTACTGGTGATAGCAATACTGATCCTCGTGTACTGGCGCGCAAAATGGATTGCGCGATTTAGAGCCGAGCACACCAGTCCGGCGGCGCACGCGGCAAATCCGATAGATCCCCAACCTGACATGCGCCCTAGCTCGGCCACGGTTTACGGAAGAGCGGTGCCTCGGCTGTTGCTTAACCGTCCGCTTGGGGACTGTCTGGTTGTTCTTTTGCTCATTATGTTTGCTGCCGCGCTCTACCTTTTTGCAGATCGTTTCTTGTTGGCCGAAATGCACTTGCCCGATCACTTCTATATCCAAGCAAATCAAATCGCGGCCTATGTCTCGGCAGCTTTAGGAGCCGGGATCGTTTTGTTCTGGCCTTTCCTCAAAGGACCATTGGCCGTTGGGCTAGGGCTCGGCAAAGATGTGATCAACTATTTTGTAGATTTCCAACCGCACTTCACACCGCCTCAGGGAATTAAGCGGGGGTTTGCGAATATGCTGCGCGGCCCACAGCAAGAACCGGACTTTTTGCTACGGGACAGGATCGATGGTCGTTTTTCAATCGTATTCAAAACCCTCACCTCAAGTTATGAGCCCGATGAGATCATCGTTGTATCGCACTCACAAGGCACAGTGATTTCGGTGCGCGCTTTGTCAAAATTGGACGGCGATCCGATCCTTGAGCGGATCAAATTGGTGACAATGGGGTCCCCCTACACACATATTTACGGGCATTATTTTCCCCGGACGTTCAACTTTGACAATGTTCCCGATGCGCTGGTGAAGAATTGGACCAATATCTACCGCGTCGATGACTTTGTCGGAACCCATGTGGAAACCCAAAACTTGGACGGTGGTATTTACCCGCAGAACTTTCCTGTGCTGCCCATGGGGCACACAGGCTACTGGTCAGATCAGCACGTGCTAGACATTATTGCGTGCCAAACTGGTTTGAAATTCAAAAAGACATAGGCCGCAACTTTGGTTGGACTAAAACACCAGATTAATCATGAACAGCGACACCACCAAAAAGAGCAGCGTCATGATCCCACCGGTCCGTACAAAATCGGTCACGCGGTAGCCCCCCGGGCCCATAATGAGCGCATTGACCTGATGGGTCGGGATCAGAAAACTGTTCGAGGTTGAGATCGCAACAGTAATGGCAAAAACTCCGGGGTCGCCGCCAGAGGCGATTGCGATTGAAACCGCGAGGGGCACCAATAGAACTGTCGCCCCAACATTTGACATCAAAAGCGTAAAGACCGTCGCCAAAAGCGCCACCCCAGCTTGCAGTGCCCAAATCGGCCAGCCGTCGAGAATAAAGAGAATTTCCTGCGCGATCCATTCCGCCGTGCCGGTGGTTTGGACCGCCTGACCAAGCGGAATCAAAGAGGCCAAAAGAAACACAGAGTTCCAGCCCACCGCACGATAGGCCTCATCAATGTCGAGCACCCTCGTGGTAATCATGCCCACTGCACCAATGAAAAGACACAGCGACAACCGCATGTCGGTGAACAGGATAAGGCCAAGGGCGATCACAAAGAACACAAGCGCCCAAGTGACCTTTTGCGGCCGCAAATCGTCTTGCGGAAAGTCTTGTGTGACGATCACAAAATTGCGGTCGTTTTTGAGCTTGGTCAAAGCGCTCCATTGCGTTTGCACCACCATCGTATCCCCGGCCTGAAACGGCACAAGCCCGATGCGCGTCGCCTCATGGTCTTCGGTCTCGACAAGGCTCATGGTGTCTTCGCCGCGATGGATCGCAAGCAGATTGAGCCCAAAACTTCTGCGAAAGCCCAAGTCTTGGGGCGTTTTGCCGACCAATTCACTATCAGGCGGCACTACAATCTCAGCGACCCCTGCATTGGTTGGGGCAAAATCTTCGGCGAAGATTTTCAGATTTGGCTGCACAATAAGCCCGTAAGTATCGGCCATATCCTGCACCACGTCCCGCTGCCCCAGCACCGCAAGACGACAGGGCGCCAAAATCTCGGTCGAGACCGTAGGCGCGATGATGCGCAGCCCATTGTAATACGTGCCCACGATGTAGAGGTGATGCACGTCCATGATATCAGTCAGAGCTTTACCTACCAGCAGATTGCCAGCAGGCACCTCAACTTCAAAGACGTCAGAATTCAGCCCGTAGATCCGCTCAAGATAGGCCCCAATGGACTGCCCCGATGCCGCATCTCCACCGCGCGTTGCAGGGAGCAAAACAGGCCCCAGCAGGACAAAGTAGATGATCCCTGTGATCAACAAAGCCAGCCCAACAGGGGCCACATCGAACAGCCCAAAGGGCGCAATCTGCGCATCCTCAGGCAAGCTGGCGTTCGAAGTTGCGATCAGGTCGTTGAGCAAAATCAGCGGCGAAGAGCCAACCATCGTCATGGTCCCGCCCAAAATCGCGCAAAACCCCATGGGCATCAGCATGCGCGCCAGCGGAATATCTGTGCGCGCCGAAATGCGGCTAACGACGGGCAAAAATAGCGCTGCGGCCCCGACGTTTTGCATGAAACTAGAGATGAACCCGACCGTCGCGGATACAATCGGCACCACCCGCGCCTCGGTCTTGCCCCCAACCCGCAAAATCCACGCTGCCACCTTTGTCATCAGCCCGGTCTTATCCAAACCCGCACCAATAATCATGACGGCCACAATAGAGATCACCGCGTTTGAGGCGAACCCGTCAAAAAGGTGATTAACATCCGCCAGATTTTCCAGCCCGGGCACATAAGAGAGCGCCCCAAGCAGGACCATGACCATCACAGCGCCCAGATCAACCCGAACGATTTCAGAAACAAACAGAAAAACCGTGAGCGCGAGCAGGCCGAAAACAACGTACATCTCGGTTGTCAAAGGCATGATGTCTGTCATGCGGTCTCCTAAGAGGCGGGGAGGTCTAAGGTTAACTACTCTGGTTTAACGCAAAAGGAAACCTAGCGGCGCGGGCACGCTCTGTTGCACCACCAATGCATAAGTAGAATTGCGAAATGATTGATTTTCTGAAATTAGCCTGCACCTAAGGCCCCGTGGCTCAACTGGATAGAGCAGCCCCCTCCTAAGGGGCAGGTTGCAGGTTCAAATCCTGCCGGGGTCACCAGCACCGATCACAAATCGCGCGCAAGTTTCTCTGCCAAGATCAATATCGCAGCGGCCTTTGCGTCGGGGATCGCGGACATAGTCTCACCCGTGAATGGGATAACCACATCAAAAGCGCGCGCGCGCGCTGTGACTTTGCGTGCCTCGCCAGAGATAAAATATTGCCCCCGGATCACGTAGTCTTTGTCTATAGAGGCAAACATATCCTCGATGCGAATATCGACCATCGCATCGGCCAAACCTTCCATCGGCCAAGGGTCTGGGCCAACCAAAGCGCCAGTGATTTTGCCCAAATGCCGCGACAGGGCCAGCGTGACCGAGCGTTCTGGCAAATCGGCCCAAGCCATGTTTGGTACCGCGTCCATGGTGCCACTGGATGTCTCTAGCAAGATATCTTCGCTGGCCGCGTAATCGGGAAGGGAAACGGTGCGCAAAAGAATGCTCTCGGCCCGTATTTTGCGCGTCAGATCAGAGGAAACATCTGTCATGCGCAAGAGCGTGGGGTTACCGCTTGCGATAATCGCGCAGCCTGAGACTGCTAGACTTAGACCTAAGGCAAGACATACTGAAAAAATGCGCATCATCGACCTGTCAAAATTGAGCTCGGATTACGTTCAATCGTCCGCGCTAGTTTTTCCACCGCCCCTGATGCGGCCCGAATATCGCGCATCATCGCGGTGACCTCAGCACTAAACCGCGCCCCTTCGCCATAGTCACCAACAGTTTTTTCTACGGTTTGGACCATCCGGTCAAGCCGTGCAGTTAAGGCAGGCAAGTCCTTGGCCGCGAGCGCCACAGCATCTGCCGCGCTTGCGACGTTTTGGGCGATTAAATCTGCATCCAACTCGTCCAGAACTTTTCGCAGTGATGCCAGAGATTGGTTCATGGAATTGGGCAATTCGCGCGTGCTATCTTGATCCACCAAAGCATCAAAGCTAGCCAAAACCGCCTCGGCGCGGGCGCTTAGGCTGACCAGTGAAATGCCAGAGGCCTCTTTTGACAGTTTGGCCAAATCCGCCGTGATCGCGGGCAGTTGTTCGCTGGCACTCGAGATGTTTTCCGCAGCACGGGCCGCTGCGTCAACAGCCGCAACCAAACTGGCGGCCCCGTTAGCCGCTTCAAAGCGGTTGAGTATCTCGTTGAGTGTTGCAAGCGCCGCCGCAGCGGTCGCGGGGATTTGCGCAACCTCGTCAGAGCCCAGCAGCCCCCGCGTCTCATCAATCAAAGCCAGCGTCGATCTGGGAATGTCTTGAGTTTCGGTCGATGAGGCGAGCACGTCTAGACTGTCCAAAAGATCAATGGCCGATTGCATCAGCGTCTCAATGGGCAGGTCAGACAGTTTATTCAGCAAGCCCCCAGCGGCAACGGGCAAATCCCCCGGGGCGGCTGGCAATGCAGGAATGACCATGTGGGGCGCTGGAATGTCTGCGACAGGCAAAACGGCGGCATCCGGCGCCTCTACAAGATCAACCAAAAGCTCGCTCGATAAAATACCGCTGCCAGCAAGCTGCGCCCGCAAGCCGCGCTCGATGTAGCCCGCGAAAAAGGCGTCAGCATCGGCGGGGGCCACGCCCATACGATTTGGCCGCAACGACAAAGTTGTCAGCAAGCGGACACGG
>CAYLLD010000027.1:14613-20298 GCA_964384315.1 uncultured Rhodobacterales bacterium
TCCACAATTGGGGTAATGCCTGCAACACGGCCAACCAGCAGGCCCTTAAAGCGAACCTCGGACCCCACAGCCAGACCTGCAAGTGAGCCGTCGAAGACCACAGATGCTAAGACATTATCGCCAGTGGCCTCGCCAGATATGGCGTCGTCACTTGCCTGCTCTTTGCTTTCAAAGATGGTGAATTGCGCCCCCGGCGCGACGGCGCTGCCCCCCGATACCACCGTGTCGAACGCCACACCGCCTTCGATCAGCGAGGCGAGGCTGTTCACATCCAAGGCGACCCCATCGCCGCTAAGCGAGATCGAAAACCCCGAGGTGTCCCAAAAGCGGGTTGCACTGGTGACCAGCCGCTCATGGGGGCTTTCGATAAAGGCGCGGATGATGACGCCATCGCCCACTTCATCAAGGCGCGGACTGTCCATATAGCCAACCGGCACCCCGCGATGAAGAATGGGCGCGCCTGCGGTGATTTGATTGCCATCATCGCTGCGCAGCGCAATCCAAAGCCCCTGCTCGGTGTCCTGCACCAAGGGCGCTTCGCGCAGCCCCGTGAACCGCGTCGCCCCGATGCCGGTTTCCGCATCCCAGGACCCTTCGATATAAGTCCCCGATAGCACCGTATCGAGGCCGGTGACCCCGCGCAGGGAGATCTCGGGCTGGACCACCCAAAACCGCGCGTCTTCGTCCAAATATGGCGCCACATGCGGCTCAATCCGCGCGGTTACGACCACCTCGGACAGATCGGGCGTGAACTGAACATCCTCGACGGTGCCAACAGTGACATCACGATACTTAATCTGGGTCTCACCCGCTTTGATCCCGCTTGCGGTGGCAAAGACAATCTCAACCAACTGCCCACGCCGCGTATAGTCTTGCCACGCCAGAACCATCGCAATCACCAGTGCCAAAATCGGCACCAACCAAACAACGGAAACCCGCTGCTTAAGCGGCGGCTTTGGCGGCGTGATGCGCGGGGTGGGGAGTGGCTCATTCATCGTTACTTGTGCTTACCTGTCATATCCGCATCCCAGATGGACCGCGGGTCGAAGCTTTGGGCGCTTAACATCGTGAACGCAACACAAAGGGCAAAAGAGACCGCCGCAATCCCCGGTGTAACGGTCGCGACATTCTCTAATTGAACTAATCCCGCAGTAATCGCGACAACAAACACGTCAATCATCGACCAACGGCCGATAAACTCCACAAATTCATAGAGCCGGTGCCGGGCGTGCAAGGTTAAAAGCGGTGGATTGCGCAACGTTATTGCAAGATAGGCAATTGCCAGAAATTTAATTACGGGTATCAACACCGAAGCCACAAAAATGATCAGGGCAACCCCATAGGCGCCTGCATCAACAAAATCGGCAATCCCCGCCAAAATGGTGCTTTTCTTATCACCAGAAATGGTCGAGGTCAGCAGCATCGGAAACGTCAGCGCCGGAATATAGGCGATAAGCCCCGCCACAAGCCAAGCCATGACCCGCTGCATCGCCAGCCGATCACGCCCGGTTACACGCGCCCCGCAACGCGGGCAGCTCGGCGATGGCGCTTTAAGCACCCGGCCACAGGTTTGGCACCCGCAAAGACCCGCCGCCCGCGCCGTGACCAATGCGTCATCATGCATGGGTCTCTGCCCTATGAAGGGTTTTCCAAAGCATATGGCGCGACATGAAATTGTCTTGCAACACAGTGATCAGAACCAGCGCCGCCAAAGCCCAAAATCCCGCCCCAAAGGTGATGGTTGCCAAATCAGCCACCTTGATCAGCGCAACACAAGCCCCGAGCACGAAGATCTCTGCCATGGCCCAAGGCTCTAGCCCAATCGCTAGGCGCAGCGATGCTTTGGCGTGTTTAAACGGCGGCTTGCCAAACAGGAGCGGGATCACCGTGTAAATGATCGCCCCAAGCCGCATGAGCGGTATGGCAAAAATAAGCGCCGCCGTGGCAATCGCGAACGGCCACATGCTGCCAGCGGCAAAAGCCAATGCCGCATCAAGCAGCGACATGGATTGCCCGATGCCCGACGCGCTAATGGCCAGAAATGGGAAAAACAAAGCCGCTCCGATTAGAATGATGTTCGTGATCGCCAGAGCAATGATCTGCGCATATGCCCCGTTGCGCGGGGCCATCAAGACCGTCCGGCACCGCGTGCACCGCGCCGTGGCCCCAAGCGCAATCTGAGGCTCTTGAAACAACGCATCGCACTGCGGGCAAGCAATCAGGGTGTCTGTCTCTTCGTGCATTCGTGCATCCTATAAGATGAGACCCAAGACAGAAAGTTCGAAAAACTGGGCCTATCTGCAGACTACCCAATAGAGCTTACACCCCAGATTTTAGCGGGCCAGTTTTAGCGGGCCAGTTTTAGCGGGCCAGTTTTAGTGGGGTCGCCACCGCAGATAGCGTTAGTTGTGATTGATCAATCCCTCCAGCAGGCACTATAGAAGCGTCATGGCCCCGAAAACCTCCCCTGATTATTCCCTCGAAACCGCCATTGGCCGCCTTGATATTGGCGGGGTTGATGAGGCAGGGCGCGGGCCTTGGGCTGGGCCGGTTACGGCAGCAGCGGTTATTTTGGACCCGCAAAACATCCCCCAAGGTCTCAATGACAGCAAGCTTTTGACCGCGCAAAAGCGTGAGAGCCTTTATGAGCAGTTAATCGCGAACGCCCATGTTTCGGTGGCCCATGCCAGTGTTGAGGAGATTGACGAGATCAATGTGCTGGCGGCCTCGCATCTGGCGATGGAACGGGCGGTGGCGGGGCTGGGCCGCGCGCCGGAGCATCTGCTGATCGACGGAAACCGCCTGCCCCAAGGCCTGCCTTGCACAGCACAAGCAGTGATCAAAGGCGACGGGCGGTCGCTCTCGATTGCCGCCGCCTCGATCGTTGCCAAGGTCACCCGCGATCGGTTGATGGATGATTTGGCCGGTGAATTTCCGGATTATGGCTGGGCGACGAACCGTGGTTACGGCACCGCGGAGCATCAATTGAGTCTTTTGCGCAACGGTGTAACCCCACATCATAGACGCTCGTTTAAGCCGGTCCACAAGATATTGTGCGGTGAAAAATTATAAACGCCTGATTCATTTGGGTAATTGACCACGAATCATCAATGACTCATCTTTAGACCATCGAATTTATCTCATGGTCCGAAGGACAGATGCTGTGGCGTTAAAGACACAAGAACCAAAAACCAAACTGCCCCTAGATACAATTCTGGCGGGGGACTGCATTTCCGAAATGGACAAACTGCCGGCGGGCAGCGTGGATCTGATCTTTGCGGATCCGCCCTACAACCTGCAGCTCAAGGGCGAATTGCACCGGCCCAACAACAGCCGCGTCGATGCGGTCAACGATCACTGGGATCAGTTTGACAGCTTCCGCGCCTATGACGAATTCACTTCGAAATGGCTCGCGTCTGCCCGGCGCCTGCTCAAACCCGATGGCGCTTTGTGGGTCATCGGGTCCTATCACAACGTGTTCCGTTTGGGTGCCGAGTTGCAGAACCAAGGGTTTTGGATCCTCAACGATGTGGTTTGGCGCAAGTCGAACCCCATGCCCAATTTTCGCGGCAAGCGCCTGACCAACGCCCATGAAACGCTGATCTGGGCGGGCAAGTCCGAGGCGGGCAAATACACGTTCAACTACGAAGCCCTCAAGGCGCTGAACGACGGTTTGCAGATGCGCTCGGATTGGGTGCTGCCGATTTGTAATGGCGGCGAGCGGCTCAAGGATGCCAATGGCGACAAGGCGCATCCCACGCAAAAGCCTGAGGCGCTGCTGCACCGCGTTTTGGTCGGCACGACAAATGTTGGCGACGTGGTGCTTGATCCTTTCTTTGGCACCGGCACCACCGGCGCTGTCGCCAAGAAACTGGGGCGGCATTACATCGGGATCGAACGCGAAGCGGCCTACCGCGAGGTGGCGGAAAAGCGTCTGGGCAATACCCGCCGTTTTGACCGTGCGGGTCTGGATGTGACCACCTCGAAACGCGCCGAGCCGCGTGTGCCCTTTGGCCAGATCATCGAGCGCGGGATGCTGCATCCTGGCGAAGTGCTGGAAAGCTATAACGGCAAACGCACGGCGAAAGTACGCGCCGATGGCACCTTGATTGCGGATAACACCAGCGGCTCGATCCATCAGGTCGGTGCGCAGCTTGAGAACGCGCCAAGTTGTAATGGATGGACCTATTGGTTCTTCCGCCAAGACGGTCAGAAAAAACCGATTGATGTGCTGCGCCAACAGGTGCGCGCGCAGATGAAAGAGGCGTAAGCGAAGGCTTGCCCGAATAGTTACCGCCCGGCCTGCAGACATCCCTGTCGACATCCCAACAGCAGGCCGACCTGCCCCCCGCCTTTGGAAGGTCCCCCCCCTCCACATCCAAAGGCGGGGTTTTTTTATGATTGCTCTGAAATCGCCGCCGCCCCTTCGGGCGTCAGGTCGTAGACCGCTGTTTCGGGACGGCAAAACCAACCGTAAAGATTGGCGTACATAATCGTGCGGGCGCGCGTGACCCCCGTGGCCGCCGCCACCTCGCGCGCCGCCATCGCGCCGTTGGCAGCAAGATGCTGCGCGCAGGCAATGGCGTCTTGGCGATAGCTGGTCATGATCTTTTTGCCTGTCATCCCGCCGACATTCGGATCGCCCTTGCGGTTTGAAAACTCCTTGAGCACCCGCGCCCGCCGCGCCTTTGCCCCGCGCGGTTTATAGGGCCCCGGCTCAACGCGCACCTGCGCCTCGCCATCCGCCACAAGGATCAGCCCAAGGCCAAGGCGGCGGCAAAGGATCAGATTGCGCCGCAAACTGCGCAGCCACGCCCGCCCCCGTTTTTTGGGCACCGCGATAAAAACCTGATCGCTCATTGCCAGCCGCTCGACCGCTTGATGAAACAGGGTCAGGGCAAAGTTGGTCTTCATCTCGACGATCACCAGCGTGCCGTCGGCGTCCAGCCCAACCACATCGCACGGCCCCACTTCGGCCTTCACATCAAAGCCCCGCGCGATCAAAAGCGCGCGAACTGGGGCATAAAGTTCGGTTTCTTGCACGAAGGTTATTGCCTTTTTTCACTGTAGATAGCATCTCAAACCCAAGGTTTGCAAAGAGCGAGCCGCGCGGATATGGCGTTTTGCTATGCGCTTTGCGGGTTAGTGCCGGGGAAGGTGAGTTATGAAAAAGGTCTGTTTTGTCGTCCTGATGTCGCTGCTGCTGCAGGTGGCACCACAAATGGCGAGCGCGCAAAAGCTTACAGTCAACGAGATTTCGAATTTTTTGAACGCCATGCGCGGGGCCAAGGCCAAATTCGTGCAATCCAACCCCGATAAGACCCTTGCTCAGGGTGTGCTTTACATCAAAAAACCCGGGCGTATTCGCTACGAATACATCGTGCCCTCGGACAGTTTGGTGATCTCGGACGGGCGCTATTTGGGGATTTTTGACAAGAAATCGAACCGGGGCCCGAATGTCTATGATCTGCGCAAGACGCCGCTTGATATTCTGCTGCGAGATAACGTCGATTTGGCAGGTGCTGGTGTGGTCCGCTCGATCAAGTCGGACGGGGTCAAAACCGAGGTTGTTGCCCGCGATCCCAAAAACCCGACTGCAGGCACGCTAACGCTGGTCTTCACCGCCAATCCCACCGAGCTGCGCCAGTGGATTGTCAAAGACCCATTGGGCCGCAAAACCACGGT
>CAYLLD010000027.1:20398-22672 GCA_964384315.1 uncultured Rhodobacterales bacterium
GAGGCCGATAGGCCAGATTAATAGTCGAGAGGCCGATAGGCCAGATAAATAGACGTGAGGCCGGTTGGCCTTAAAGATCAAAGCTCGCGAATACCGGCACGTGATCCGAGGGCTTTTCGCGCCCACGCATCTCGCGCATAATCCGCGTTGAGTGGGCCGCACCCGCAATATCCGGCGTCGCCCAGATATGATCGAGCCTGCGCCCCTTATCCGCCGTATCCCAATCCCGCGCGCGGTAGGACCACCACGAAAACAGCTTGCCCATGGGCACATGGGCGCGGGTGATGTCGACCCACTCGCCCGCCGCTTGGGTCGCCGCCAATTGCTCGACCTCGACCGGGGTGTGCGAGACGACTTTCAAGAGCTTTTTGTGATCCCAAACATCGTCTTCGCGCGGCGCAATGTTCAAATCCCCCACAAGGATTGAGCGCTTGGGCGGCTCGGCCTCAAACCATGCCTGCATCTCTTTCAAAAACCCCATCTTATGGGCGAATTTCGGGTTCGTTTCGGTATTGGCCTCATCGCCGCCTGCGGGCACGTAATAATTATGGATCAGCGTGCCATCCTCAAGCCGCGCGGCAACGTGGCGGGCATCGCCCTTTTCGCAAAAATCACGGTGCCCCGCGTCCTCAATCGGCACCCGCGAAAACGTGGCCACGCCGTTGTAACCCTTCTGCCCACGCGCCACGAGATACTTATAGCCAAGAGCGGTAAAATTCTCGCGCGGGATTTTATCGACCGGCGATTTGGCCTCTTGCAGGCATAGCACATCGGGCTTTTCGCGCGCCAAAAAATCGAGCACCAGCGTCTCGCGCAGCCGGACCGAGTTGATGTTCCAAGTGGCAATCGTAATCGTCATTTTAGAGGCTTTCGTCAGATCAGGCCATGTCGTGATATCAAGAAGATGATCGCGATGTTAGCCGATATTTTACACAGGTTAAGAAACCTCATTTTGGCCACAATCAAGACAAATCCGCGCCTTTTTCGAACCCGATACCAGTCTTGTAGCGAAGAGCTAGCTCGGTGTCGCGCTTTCAGCCCCCCACCCATCGCGACGCCGAGCGATCTTCGAATTCCCCCAAAAATGCGAAATTGTCTTTCCAATCGCGACCTGCGCGGTACTCTGCGGCTAAGCAAAAGCCCCCGCAACCGGGGCTATGGGAGGAAATATGCGCGATTTTCATATGCCGGGGCGCAGCCCAGTTATGGCAGGCACTGCAATGGTCGCCACATCCCATCCATTGGCCGCAGCTTGTGCGCTCGATAGTCTAAAGTCAGGCGGGAATGCGGTGGATGCCGCGATTGCGGCGGCGGTTCTTTTGGGGCTTGCTGAGCCGCAATCGACAGGGCTGGGCGGCGATGCCTTCGCGCTTATCTCGCGTCCGGGCGAGGACATCATCGGTCTAAACGGCTCGGGCCGCGCGCCCAAGGCTCTGAATGCACAGACCCTGCGCGATGCGGGTCATAAGACGGTCCCGCTTTACGATGCGGCGGCGGTGACGATCCCCGGCGCGGTGGATATGTTCTGCCACCTATCGGCGGATCACGGGCGGCTTGGGCTGGCCGATAGCCTCGCGCCTGCCATTCATTACGCCGAACACGGTATCCCCATCGCGCCGCGCGTGGCCTTTGACTACGCCCAAAGCGGCCATCTGTTGCAAGGCGCCGGGCGGCGGCATTTTCTGGCGAATGACGCGCCCCTAAAGCCGGGCGCAATTTTCCGCGCCCCCGGTCAGGCCGAAGTTTTGCGCCGCATTGCGCATCAGGGCCGCGCCGGATTTTACGAAGGCGAGGTGGCCGATGACATTTTGGCGATGTTGCGCGACGCAGGCGGTGTGCACACGGCGGATGATTTTGCTGCGACCCGCGCCGATTATGTTGCGCCGATCAAAGCCAGCTACAAGGATCACGAGGTCGTCGAACTGCCACCCAACGGCCAAGGCGCGGCGGCGCTTTTGATGCTCAAAATCTTGGCGCAATTTGATCTGGCCGCGCTTGATCCCATGGGGGCCGAGCGGGCGCATATTGAGGCCGAGGCTGCCAAGCTGGCGTATAATGCCCGCGACCGTTTTATCGCCGAGGACAGCCCGCAGCTTGCGCATATGCTGGCGGATGAAACCGCCGCCCAACTGGCCGCGCTGATCGACCCAGACCGCGCCATGGCCCATCCGCATCAGGCGAGCGCCGCCGTTCATAAGGACACGGTTTATGTGACCGTAGTGGATAAGGACCGGCTTGCGGTCTCGCTGATCTATTCGATTTTCCACAGTTTTG
>CAYLLD010000028.1:0-11074 GCA_964384315.1 uncultured Rhodobacterales bacterium
GAGCATTTGGTGATGGTCAAAGGCGAGATTACCGAAGGCGAGCCGGTTTTGGTGCGGATGCATGCGGTCAATCCCCTCGATGATCTGCTGGGGTTACGGCCGGGCAAATCCACTGAGCTTAGCGCCGCGATGAATGTGATTGCGCAAGAGGGGCGCGGCGTTGTTGTCCTGCTGCGCGATATGTCCATGCGGCTTGATCTTGAAAGCGGGGCCTCGCCGCAGACCCTGCGCCAATACGGGTTGGGCGCACAAATCTTGGGCGCGCTTGGGGTGAGCGATATGATCCTTGTCACCGACAGCCCCAAACCCCGCATCGTTGCGCTTGATGGATACGACCTGAACATCGTCGGCACCCGCGCAATCTCGAAAGGTTAACCGACATGGCCGCCTCGCAAGAGCATTACGACCTCCCCCTGCCCGCCTTCGACAAAGCGCCCAACGTGCTGATCGTCCGCGCGCCCTATTATAAAGCCATCGGCGATGAGCTTTTTAGCGGTGCGCAAGGCGTGCTGACGAGCGTCGGCGCGACCCATGATCTGGTCGATGTGCCCGGCGCGCTGGAAATTCCCACGGCGATTGCCCTGTGGCGCTCAAAGTACGACGGGTTTGTGGCCCTTGGCTGCATCATTCGCGGCGAGACCACCCATTATGATACGGTCTGCAACGACAGCTCGCGCGGCCTGATGCAACTGGGGCTTGAGGGTCTGTGCATCGGCAACGGCATTTTGACCGTCGAGAACATGGCGCAAGCGCAGGCCCGCGCCGAGGCGGCAGGGCAAAACAAAGGCGGCGGCGCAGCGGCCGCAGCGCTTCATCTTTTTGCCCAAAAAACCGCGGCCGGACGCGCCTCAAAACGCGCCATTGGCTTTGCCCCGAAATCCCAAGAATTCCAGATCGCGGCAAAGGACTGACGCGCTTTATGACTGACCCCGATCACCCCCCGCAAAAATCAAAAAACCAAACCGCCTATCGCGCGCGCTCCGCCGCACGGCTTTACGCGGTGCAGGCACTCTTCCAGATGGAGGCCTCGGGACAGGGGCTTGCCACCATCAAGTCCGAGTTTGAAACCCACCGTTTTGGCGCGCAAATGGATGGCGACACCTACGAAGAGGGCGACATCGACCTGTTTCGCGACATCGTCGAGGCGGCGGTCAGCCATCAGGCGCGGATTGACCAGCATACCGATGCCACTTTGGTGGACAAATGGCCGATTGCGCGGATCGACCCGACCCTGCGGGCAATTTTTCGCGGTGCCGGGGCAGAGTTCATTCTGGGCAAAGCGCCGGGCAAGGTTGTGATTTCTGAGTATGTTGATCTGGCAGGCTCGTTTTTCCCCGACGGCAAAGAGCCGCGGTTTACAAATGCGGTGCTCGACCAGTTGATGCAGGACCTTACGAGCTGACCTGCTGATCGCCCGCACAAAGTGACTTGAAAATTTAGCGCGCGATGTCACCTTGATGAGGTGAGGAGTGCCGCCATGCCCAAAGACCATCCCCCCGATGTGCCGGTTCGCGCGAATATCGGCACGCGGCCTATGGGTTTTTTCGAGAGCCTAAGGGCGGCGCGGCGCGATCTGATGAGCGTGATCCCCACATTGGCTTTCGAACAGCCGATGGTGTCCGGGCGCACCGGCGTGCGTTGGCATATGGTCATGGACCCGGCAGCGCTTGAGCAAATCCTCAAAGGTAAACTCGATCAATACCCCAAATCAGACGTGGCCAAACGGATTTTGCGCCCCGGCATCGGCCAAGGGCTGTTTGTGTCCGAAGGCCCAACTTGGCGGTGGCAGCGCCGGGCAGTTGCGCCGATTTTCCAGCCACGCAACATCGATGCGCTCGCCCCGGTGATGACCTTGGCCGCGACCAATGCGGCGGCGCGCATGGCGCAACAGTCTGGCGGCACCGTTGATGTGCTTGATGAAATGGTGCGTCTGACCATCGAAGTGATCGCGAATGTAACCTTCTCGACCGAGGAAACCCTCAGCCCCGATATGGTCAGCAAGGCGATCACCCATTACATCGACCAAATCGCAAAAGTGTCGTTTTTCGACATGATCGGCGCGCCGGATTGGGTGCCGCGGCCGGGGCGGCTGATGAGTTCGGATGGGCTGGGTGGTTTGCGCGAAATTGCGGATCGCTCTGTGGATATTCGCACCAAAAACGGGCCCAAGCCGCAGCCGGACTTGCTTGATCTGATGATGGCCGCATCGGACCCTGAAACCGGGCAAAGCATGTCCCGCCCCGAGTTGCGGGATAATATCCTCACCTTTGTGGCGGCGGGCCATGAGACAACGGCGCTGGCGCTGGCGTGGTCGCTTTATTTGGTCGCCTTTGATCCCGAAATCCAAGAGCGCGCCCGCGCCGAGGCAGTGGCCGCTTTGGGTGACGGCCCGGCCGAGGCGGCGCATCTGCCCCATCTTAGTTATACCCGCCAAATCATTCTTGAAGCGCTGCGGCTTTATCCCCCGGCGGCGCTTTTGACCCGCACAGCGCAGGCCCCCGATGAGCTATGCGGGCGCGACATTCGCAAAGGCGACACGGTGATGCTGCCCATTTACGCGCTGCATCGGCACAAACTGCTGTGGGAGAACCCCGACGCGTTTGACCCGGATCGCTTTGCAAATGGCCCGCCCGATGAGCGCTACGCCTACCTGCCCTTTGGCCACGGCCCACGGATTTGTATCGGGGCCGAATTTGCGCTGCGCGAGGCGCAATTGGTGCTGGCAACGCTCTTGGCGCGGTTCCGCTTTGAAACCACCGCCCATCAGCCCGAGCCGCATCTTTTGCTGACCCTGCGCCCACGCGCGGGGATCAGGTTAAACGTCACGCCGCTGCGGTAACCCCTGGGTTACCAGGGTGTTACCAGGGTGTTACTAAGGGTGTTACTGGGCGGAAAATTTATTGTCCCGTGGAAAGCCGCGCGGGGCCATGCGTCCGGCACTGGCGCGTTTCGCAATCCAATCCCCAAGCTCGGTTTCCGTGCGGGTGCGCCCAGCGGGGTCTTTCCAGTCAAGCCCATCCGCCAGCGTAAAGACCCGCGCATCTGACATGCCGCCATCTTTATAGCGCTGCAACCGGACCCCCTTGCCGCGGCCCATTGTCGGCAATTCATCCTTGGGGAAAACCAAAACCTTGCGATTTTCACCCACCACAGCCACGTGATCGCCCACCGCCGCGCGGCACACCTGCGCCACCACATCGCCGCGCACATTCAGCACCTGTTTGCCCGAGCGGGTCTGCGCAATCACATCCGCTTCGGGCACGATGAACCCGTCCCCCGCGCTAGAGGCCACGATCAGCTGCCGCGCCGGATCGTGTTTGAGCAAGGTTACGATCTCAACATCGTTCGGCAGATCGACCATCATGCGCACCGGCTCGCCCATCCCGCGTCCACCGGGCAGGCTATTGGCGCCGATGGTGTAAAACCGCCCGTTGGTGCCAAAGACCAAAATCTTATCGGTGGTCTCGCCGTGCATGATGAAACGCGGGCCGTCGCCGTCTTTGAACTTCAGCTCGCTGCCCAAATCGATATGGCCGCGCATCGCCCTGATCCAGCCCATGGCCGAGCAGACAATGGTAATAGGCTCGCGCTCGATCATCGCCTCAAGGGGCACGTCTTCAATTTGCGGCGCCGCCTCGATGGCCGTGCGCCGCTCGCCGCCTTCCACGGATTTACCGAATTTCTTGCGAACCTCGCGCAGCTCGTCGGCAATCCGCTTCCATTGGGCCTCTTCGCCAGCCAAAAGATCCTCAAGATCGGCCCGTTCTATCAGCAAATCATCCCGCTCGCGGCGCAGCTCCATCTCTTCGAGCTTGCGCAGATTACGCAGGCGCATGTTCAAAATCGCCTCGGCCTGCACGTCGGTCAGCTCAAATTCCGCGATCATCACCGGCTTTGGCTCATCCTCGGTGCGGATGATCTCGATCACGCGGTCGAGGTTCAAAAAGGCGATGATATAGCCTTCGAGCACCTCAAGACGGTGATCGATTTTGCCCAAACGGTGCTGCGCGCGGCGCAGCAGAACCGCGCGGCGATGATCGAGAAAGGCGCGCAATAGCTCGCGCAGATCGCACACTTTGGGCGTAACCCCGTCGATGAGCACATTCATATTCAGCGAGAACCGCGTCTCAAGATCGGACAGCCGGAACAGCGTCTCCATCAGCACCGCCGGATCAACCGCGCGGTTCTTGGGCTCAAGCACCAGCCGGATATCATCGGCGCTTTCATCGCGCACATCCGCCAGAACCGGAATTTTCTTGTTCAGAATAGCCTCGGCGATTTTCTCAACCAGCTTTGACTTTTGCACCTGATAGGGCATCTGGGTGACGATGATCTGCCACTGACCGCGGGGCAATTCTTCGACCTGCCAACTCGCGCGCAGGCGGAACGTACCGCGGCCGGTTTTATAGGCCTCAAGAATGCTCGAAGGCGGTTCGATCAGCACGCCGCCGGTGGGAAAATCCGGACCGGGCACTTTTTCGAGCAGCGTCTCGAAACTGGCATTGGGGTGTTTGATCAGATGGAGCGAAGCATCAAGCAACTCGTCCAGATTATGGGGCGGGATATTCGTCGCCATGCCCACAGCAATCCCCGCCGCGCCATTGGCCAAAAGGTTCGGGTAAGAGGCGGGCAAAAGCGCGGGCTCTTGGCGCGAGCCGTCGAAATTATCGCGAAAATCAACGGCGTTTTCGGTGAGACCATCCATCAGCTCGGAGCCGGCGGGGGCCATACGCGCCTCGGTGTAACGATAGGCCGCCGCGTTGTCGCCGTCGATATTGCCGAAATTCCCCTGCCCGTCGATCAGCGGATAGCGCACGGAAAAATCCTGCGCCAAACGCACCAGCGCGTCGTAAATCGCACCGTCGCCGTGGGGGTGATAATTGCCCATGGTGTCGCCAACGATCTTGGCGCATTTGCGATACGCGCCGTTCGGCTCAAGGCGCAATTCACGCATGGTGTAGAGAATACGGCGGTGCACGGGCTTCAACCCATCGCGCGCATCAGGCAGCGCGCGGTGCATGATCGTCGAGAGCGCATAGGTCAGATAGCGATCGCCCAGCGCGCGCTGAAGCGTCTCGCCAACGACGCCTTGCTCGTCCTCGGGAAGTGCGTTTGGCCCACCATTCTGGTCGCCATTTTGATCGGCGTTTTGATCGTTTGGGGTGCCTGTTTTGTCAGACATTTTTTGCGGCCTTTTTTGGTTTATCTTGCTCGTTTAGCCATGGGCGATCTTAGCCAATATCGCCGCCGGACGCCAGCGCCTGTTGTACTTTGAAAGACGCTTTGAAGGGTGCTTGCGCGCGGGGGTCTAATTTTTTATTCCAATGACAGTAAACATCAGGAGCGACCGATGTCAGACTATCATAAATCAGACGGCCATAAATCAGACGGCCAAAAATCAGACGGCAAAAAATCCATCGCGCAAAAATCCATCCTGATCACTGGCTGCTCAAGCGGCATCGGCCTTCATGCGGCGCTGACCCTCAAGGCCAAGGGCTGGAAAGTGCTGGCAACCGCGCGCGCTCAATCGGATGTCGAGGTTTTGCAATCCCACGGGCTGACCTCGTTTACGCTCGATCTGGCCGATGAGTTTTCCGTGGCCGAAGGGGTGGCCCATGCCTTGTCGCTGACCGGCGGCCGGCTCGATGCGCTCTTTAACAACGGCGCTTACGCCTGTCCGGGGGCGGGCGAAGACCTGCCCCGCCAAGCTTACCGCGAGATTTTCGAGACCAATTTTTTTGGCACTATCGATCTGACCAACCGCATTTTGCCCTCGATGCGCGCAAACGGCGGTGGGCGCATCGTGATGAATTCCTCGGTTCTGGGCTTTGCGGCCCTGCGGTATCGCGGGGCGTATAACGCGACCAAATTCGCGCTTGAGGGTCTGACCGATACCATGCGTCTCGAAAACAATGATCCCAATCTCCATTTTGTGCTGATTGAGCCGGGGCCGATCACGACCAAAATCCGCGAGAACTCGATCCCGCATTTTGAGAAATGGGTGAACGTCAAAGCCTCGTCCCATCGCAAAATCTACGAAAAGGTGCTGATCCCCCGGCTTTATGACGATAGCGGCAAAAAAGACCGCTTTGAGCTTGGCCCCGAGGCGGTCACAGAGAAATTAATCCACGCCCTTGAGGCCCCGCGCCCGAAAATTCGCTACTTTGTGACGACACCGACCTATATAATGCACTATGCGCGCAAGTTCTTGCCCCAATCATGGGCCTATGCGCTGCAAAAACGCTTCTAGGCGGGCCGGGATCTCTGGCGCGCAGTTAAAAAAAGTAGTGAGGAAAAATCATGGGATCTGATCCGCTGTTTTGGGTTGTGGTTGCGGCCTGCCTTGCGGTCTTGGTGGTGCTGGGACTGGGCATCGGCGTCTTCACCAAAGGGGGCGCGACCAATGCGAAATACGCCAATAAGCTGATGCGGCTGCGGATTTTGCTGCAGTTTATCGCGGTCCTTTTGATCCTGATTTTCGTTATTTTTCGTCAAGGGAGCGGCGGCTGACCCATGGTTGTTTTGAACAAAATCTACACCCGCACCGGCGATAAAGGCGAGACCGCCCTTGGCAATGGCGCGCGGGTGCCCAAGCACAGCTTGCGGGTTGAGGCCTATGGCACAGTCGATGAGACCAACTCTGTGATTGGCTTGGTGCGGCTTTATACCGACGGCGAAATGGATGATGCTTTGGCGCGCATCCAAAACGATCTGTTCGATTTGGGCGCGGATATGTGCCGGCCGGACATGGAGCTGGACGCCGAGGCGGAATACCCGCCGCTGCGGATTGCCGAGGCGCAGGTTGAGCGGCTTGAGACCGAAATCGACGCCATGAATGCAGCGCTTGAGCCTTTGCGCAGCTTTGTCTTGCCCGGCGGCTCGGCACGGGCGGCGCATTTGCATCAGGCTCGCACCGTATCGCGGCGCGCGGAACGACTGGCGGTGGCCCTAAGCGAGATTGAGGCGGTAAATCCGGCGGGCATTCGCTATCTTAACCGGCTGTCGGATTGGATGTTCGTGGCCTCGCGGGTTGCCAATGATTATGGCCGCGCGGATGTGCTTTGGGTGCCCGGCGCCAATCGCACGTGACGCGCCCGCGCCCAGACGCGACGATTTTGCGCTATTCAGGCACCGCGCTTTGGCCTAAATCCACCTGTAAGTGACAAAAAGAGTACGTCTTGCCCGATCCGATCGCGGCAATTTACCTAAGGAGTGACAAGACCGATGAAGGTACTGGTGCCTGTAAAGCGCGTGATTGACTATAACGTCAAGGTCCGCGTGAAAGCCGACGGTAGCGGGGTTGACCTCGCCAATGTCAAAATGTCCATGAACCCGTTCGATGAGATTGCCGTCGAAGAGGCCATCCGTCTCAAAGAGGCGGGCAAGGCCGATGAGATCGTCGTGGTTTCAATCGGTGTTGAGAAAAACCAAGAGACCCTGCGCACGGCCTTGGCCATGGGCGCGGATCGGGCGATTTTGATCGTCGCGGCGGATGATGTTCACACGGATATCGAGCCTTTGGCGGTTGCTAAATTGCTCAAAGCGGTGGTCGATGAAGAGGCCCCCGGTCTGGTGCTCTGCGGCAAGCAAGCGATTGATAACGATATGAACGCCACCGGCCAGATGCTCTCGGCGCTTTTAGGCTGGTCGCAGGCGACCTTTGCCTCTGAGCTGAACATCGAGGGCGATGCGGCGGTTGTCACCCGCGAGGTTGATGGCGGTTTGCAGACGATCAAAGTGGCCATGCCCACGATTGTGACTGTCGATTTGCGCCTGAACGAGCCGCGCTATGCCAGCCTGCCCAACATTATGAAGGCCAAGAAAAAGCCAATGGATCAAAAAACGCCCGCCGATTTGGGCGTTGATGTGACCCCGCGGCTTAGCATCATTGGCACCACCGAACCTGAGGCGCGCAAAGCCGGCGTCATCGTGGGTTCGGTTGCCGAACTGGTCGATAAACTCAAAAACGAAGCGGGAGTAATCTGACGATGGCAGTTCTTCTTTTAGCAGAAATTGCGGGCGATGAGCTTTCGGTGGATCAAACCGGCAAGGCGGTCACGGCTGTGGCGGGTCTTGGTGATGTGACGGTGCTTTGTGCGGGCGGCAAGTGCGCTGGTGCGGCGGATGTGGCGGGTAAACTGGCCGGAGTGGCCAAGGTGCTTTGCGCCGATGATGCGGGCCTTTACGGCAATGGGCTTGCGGAAAATCTCGCGAGCCTCGTGGTGTCTTTGGCAGGCGATTACGATCATATCGTTGCCCCCGCCACCGCGACGGGCAAAAACGTAATGCCCCGCGTGGCGGCGCTTTTGGATGCGATGGTGATCTCTGATGTGACCGCCGTTGTAGACGCCGAGACCTTCGAGCGCCCTGTTTATGCGGGCAATGCGATCCAAACCGTGAAATCTGGCGACGCCAAAAAGGTCTTTACCGTGCGCACCGCCGGTTTTGACGCGGCGGCCGAGACGGGCAGCGCGGCGGTTGAAACCATTGGCGCAGGTCCAGATGCCGGGCTTTCGAGTTGGGTTGAGGACAAGTTGCAAGACAGCGACCGTCCAGAGTTGACCTCGGCTGGGGTTGTTGTGTCCGGCGGGCGCGGGGTCGGCTCCGAAGAGGACTTTGCGATCATCGAGAAACTCGCAGATAAGCTTGGTGCGGCTGTTGGCGCGTCGCGCGCGGCGGTTGATAGCGGCTATGCCCCCAATGACTGGCAGGTCGGTCAAACCGGGAAAGTTGTTGCCCCTGATCTATACATTGCCATCGGGATTTCCGGTGCCATTCAGCATTTGGCTGGGATGAAAGACAGCAAGGTGATCGTCGCGATCAACAAAGACGAAGAAGCGCCGATTTTTCAGGTTGCCGATTATGGTCTGGTTGCGGATCTTTTTGACGCGGTTCCTGAACTGGAAGCGGCGCTTTAGGCGCACAGCCAACCTTACGTGAATGCGGATCAGGCGTGAGCATAGCTCGCGCCTTTTTCATGTGAGACCGCTTAGCCCGAGCGCGGGGTCATCGCTTGCGGCATTTTGATCGACAGCAAATCCCGTAAGCTGGGTTCTAACAATTCCGCCGTTTGCGCATGCATGGTCGGCCCGGGCCAGCTGATCGGCGCAACCCCCGCCTCGTCAAAAACGCGCCCATCATAACGATCCTGACCCAATTCATCCGCCGCCACATACTCAACAACCACATCGACCAAAGGGGCAATTTCTTCGAACATATCGCGATTAACAAACGCCGGAAACTTAACAAAATTCTCCGTACGCTCAGGCCCAGCATCATCGTCCGGCGAGCGGGAAGACATCCACAACAGCACCTTCGTCGTTTCGATATCATCCAAGAGTTCGCGCATCCGCGCCACCCAAGCCTGCTGCAATTCAACGATCAATATGGTAAACTTTGCCGGATCTTCGCGGTGTAGTTTGCGCAAAAGATTATGCGCATACCGAATTTGGCTAAAATCGACATCGGGATAAATGCCCCGCAACATTGGCGAGACTGTGCGCAAACGGGAATTGCGCCGTTTAAAGACCGAGTAAAGGCGGTTGGACATCGCCACCGCTCCCATGGCCGAAATTATACAAATTTTTGCGTTCGAGCAGGCCTCAAGCACCACCGGATCTTTTAGAAAAAAGCTTGGCCCGGCACCGGGCGTGCCCCAATTTGCAACCGGCATGCCAAGATTGTTTTGGATAATCTGCGAAAACGGATCGCGCACAAATTTTCCATAAACCTCGCTGCCCCCTATGCAGGCGATATAGGGTTTCGACAGGTCCGGGCGCGGCCCACGAAACCGCTGCTGCGCGCGACCAAAGCGGTATTGTTGATAGTCGATTTTATTTTCGGTGACGTCGATCATGGCAAGCTTTGGTCGTTGAATTACCCCTTACCTATCGCACGACAGAATTAGAGATGGTTTAACTGGCGCAATTGTAGCTAAAATCTGGGTCTGATTAGCGGTTGCAGCATAGGTCAACTCAGGCGTAGCATGCGGCAAGGGCCGACGTTTGCGAGCGGCTTTAAGACCGTCCCTTCGGTTTCTAAACCGAGTTTGGGTTACCCAACCTGATAACGCCCTAGGGCCGGATTTTCACACTTTGTGTCGCAGCCCGTCATCCGTGACCGCGACACATCTAAGAAAGGTCGATGATCCTCGTGCAAGATGTCAAATCAGTGGGCGTTATTGGCGCTGGCCAAATGGGAAATGGTATTGCCCATGTGCTCGCCCTCGCAGGCTATCAGGTCATGCTCAATGACAACAACGCCGAGGCCCTTGGCGCGGCGCGAACGAAAATTGAAAAGGCGCTGAGCCGCCAGATTAGTAAATCCCAAATCTCGCAAGCCGATGGCGAGGCGGCGCTTGCACGGATTGAACCTGCCAATGATATTGCCGCTTTGGGGCCGCTCGATTTGGTGATCGAAGCGGCGACGGAACGAGAGCCGATCAAGGACGCGATTTTTGCGGCGATCATGCCGCATTTGGGCCCCGATACGATCCTGACCACGAACACCTCGTCGATTTCGATCACCCGCCTTGCGTCCAAAACTGACCGGCCTGAGCGCTTTATGGGCGTGCATTTCATGAACCCGGTGCCGGTGATGCAACTGGTTGAATTGATCCGGGGCATCGCCACTGATGAGCCGACGTTTACGACCTTGAAGACGCTTGTGACACGCATCGGCAAGACGGCGGCCAGTGCCGAGGACTTCCCGGCCTTTATCGTGAACCGAATTCTGATCCCGATGATAAATGAGGCGATTTACACGCTTTATGAAGGTGTTGGCACGGTTGAGAGCATCGACACTTGCCTGAAACTTGGCGCGAATCACCCGATGGGCCCGCTGGAACTGGCGGATTTTGTTGGCCTCGATACCTGTTTGTCGATCATGCATGTGCTGCATGAAGGCTTGGCCGATACCAAATACCGTCCCTGCCCGCTTTTGGTGAAATATGTTGAGGCAGGCTGGCTTGGGCGTAAATCGGGGCGCGGCTTTTATGACTATCGCGGTGAGGTGCCCGTGCCGACGCGTTAACCTTGGTTAAGCTAGTTAACCTTGGTTAAGCAACTTAACCTTG
>CAYLLD010000028.1:11174-22598 GCA_964384315.1 uncultured Rhodobacterales bacterium
CTTGGTTAAACGCCTTCACCAAATTTGCTTTCAACCAGCGCTTTTAGGGCAAGACCCAGCTTGTCCGCCTGCGCGCCAGAGGTCTGGATTTCTATTTCGCATCCCTTATGCGCCCCCAACATGAGCAGGCCCATAATACTGTCGCCCGACACGATAACCCCTGCATGATTCACAGCAGCATCGGCGTCAAATTCCTGCACTGTTTCGGCAAATTTAGCCGAAGCCCGCGCGTGCAGTCCTTTTTCATTCGTAATTTCGATGTCAAATTGCATAAGCGGCAGACTACCCGTGACCGTCAGTTAGATGCAACCTGATCGGCGCAGTTGATGTATTTGCGCGCCGCAGTGATTGCTTCGTCGATGGCTTCGTTGATTGGTTTTGAGCGTAGAGTTGCCAGTTTCAGCAAAAGCGGCAGGTTCGCCCCGTAAAGCACCCGGCGTTTCGGGCTATCGCAGGCATTTACAGCCAAATTTGAAGGTGTGCCGCCAAAAAGATCAGTGACTAGAACAACGCCGTCGCCGTGATCAACATCACTGACCGCGCCACAAATGGCCTTTTGGCTTTCCGCTCGATCAGAATCCGCCGTTATGGCAACAGCAGCCGTTTGCGGCTGCTTACCAACAACATGCTCTAACGCAGAAAGATATTCATCCGCCAAACCTGCATGGGCGACGATGACGATCCCAAACAAATGCCACCTATTTTCGCTCGCGGACGTCCATCAAACCGCGAAGTTCAAGTTCCCTATGTCGTATAGACACCTGCCAGCCGTCCTCGGCAAGTTCTTTTGCCAACTTTTCCGTAACGGCAACAGATCTATGTTGCCCGCCAGTACAGCCCAGCCCGATGGATAGATAAGCTTTGCCGTCGGTTTTGTAAGCGGGCAGCAACAACGTTAGCATATCCGCAAGCTTGTCAAAAAATGATGAAAAAAGCGGGTCGTCCTGCACATAGTTTGCAACAGGTGCGTCTCGGCCGTCAAACTCACGCAGGGCCGGTTCCCAATGGGGGTTTCGCAAAAACCGCATGTCAAAGACCAGATCGGCGCCCCGCGGCACGCCGCGCTTGTAAGAAAACGACTGCACCAAAATCGATAATTCTGTCTCGGTGGCCTTGCCAAACCAGCGGGCCAGATCGCGGCGCAGGTCATGGGGCGACATTTGCGTGGTATCAATCACGACGTCGGAAAAATCGCGCAGCCCCTTCATCAAATCCAGCTCGCGGGTGATGCCAGTTTTGGGGTCCTCATTGCGCGCTAGCGGATGGCGGCGACGGGTTTCATTGTAACGATTGAGCAAGACATCGAGGGAGCAGTCTACATAAAGCAGCGTGGCGCTTAGCGCAGGGATGCGCCGGGCCCGCTCAACCGCGCCGCGCAGGGCTTCGGGAGAGAAATCTCGGGTCCGTGGATCAATACCCAGCGCCAGCGGATGCTCTTCGTCGTCGTCGCGTTCCAGCAAACGATCAACCAAGCGCAGCGGCATGTTGTCGATGGCCTCAAAGCCGAAGTCCTCAAGCGTGTTGATCGCGGTCGAACGGCCGGCTCCAGATGGCCCGGTCACAAAGACAACTTCACGTCCCTTTTTCTGATCCATAACTTGCGTTCATCCCTTTAAGTCATGATCAACTAATTCGGTTTCCGGCCAGTAGGGTCAAGAGGCTTGGCGCTAGAAAAGCATTCTCGCGGCCGTTTATTTTCGGCACGTCTACGCCATGAAAGTTTTGCGTGCGCATTGGCGGTAATCTTTGCAATTCGGTTGTGTCCATATCGACCACGACGACGATGCGGGCGCGGGTGGTAAACTTGGCTTTAAGGATGCCAAGACCGCGCGCTTCGATCATGCCCTCGATGCCGGGGGCAGCTGCGGCGATCAAATCGGTGCCGTCGCGCGTCAAGACGACCTGATCGTCACTCACCAAGGTGGCGCCCAAAGCGATTAGGGCTAGGCATTGGGACGATTTCCCCGAGCCTGAAGCCCCGGTGAACAGCGCGGCGCGGCCGTTTAGCTCAGCGCAGCTTGCATGAATTCGGATTGCCCCGTCAGGCAGTGGATCACTTGCTTGGTCCTGTGCCATCACAGGGGCAAATCAACGACAAAGCGCGCGCCCGATGAAGGAAGCTCACGCCCTGCCCCATCGGGACGGATATTTTCAGCAAAAATCTTACCCGAATGCGCCTCAACGATTTGCTTTGAAATCGCGAGCCCGAGCCCTGAATGATTGCCAAATTGTTGATCGGGGCGCTCGGAATAAAACCGCGAAAAGACATCATCGAGATTGTCATCGGGGATGCCGGGGCCATTGTCCTCAACCAGAACACGGACACCGCCCTCTGCGTGCGGTTGCGTCGACACGGTGATTTCGCCGCCCTCTTTGGTAAAGGATATGGCGTTGGTGATTAGATTGACAAACACCTGCGCCAACCGCCCCTCAAGACCTGCGATCATCACTTGGCCGGGCAGAAGATCGGCGCGCAATGTGCCGCCCTGCGCTTTGGCGGCGTCTTGATTATACTCGACTAAATTATTCAGCAGGTCATTGAGATCAAAGGGTTCCATTTCGGCCCGCACCAGTTCTTTGTCGAGCCGTGATGCGTTGGAAATATCCGTGACCAGACGATCGAGGCGGGTGACGTCTTCTTTGATCACCCCAAGCAAGGTTTCCCGTTGCGCTTCGGTCTTGGCATATTTCATCGTGTCGACCGCCGATTTCAGCGAGGTCAGAGGGTTTTTGATCTCATGGGCGACATCGGCGGCGAAACTCTCGTTGGCGTCAATGCGGTCGTAAAGCGCGGTGGTCATCGATTTCATTGCGCCAGCCAGATAGCCGATTTCGTCGGGGCGGCCCGTCAGGTCGGGGATTTCGATGCGCTCAGGGTTCACCCGTCGCGAATTCATCGCGCCGCCCTTTTCCGCAGCCTCAGCCAATTCCTGAAGCGGGTGCGCGATTGTGTTTGCCAAAGCCAGTGAGAGGATCACATTGATGACCATGGCTAGAAAAAAGATGCTTAGGATTTGACTGCGTTCATGGCGGATGATTGCGTCGATCTCGCCGGGGGTTGTGGATAGAACCAAAGCCCCGGCAACCGCGTTGTTTTGGATCAGCGGCAGGGCGACCGATAGAACAATTTGCCCGTTGCCGTCCGATAGACGGGCCCGCCTGATGTTACCGGCAAGAGCGCTTTTCATACCCGCCTCGGTAAGGTCGAGGCGATCTTTGAGCGATGGAACGACAATTTCATCCGAGGCAAAAAGCCGGGCAATCCGCCCGGTCACCATGGCAAAAATACCTGCATCCACGTCTGTATCATTGCTGGCCCGCAAGTCACGGTCGAGCAGCGAGGCCTCATTTGAGCCGTCCGAATAGGCGCGCAGATTGCCCGAGACGTCAAATATCTGCATCAGCGAATTGCTGTTGCGGGCGACCTCATGGAACACGCGGACGGTTTCGGGATTGATCCCCGGCGAGAAGGCCACTGGGTTTGTTGAGCGCACGAGCGTCTCGGCCGTGATGCGTGCGTCGCTTTCGAGGCCCTGCTCGCGCAGCGAAATCAGACCCTCGTCAAACTGGTTCAAATACAAAACGCCCGTCATCATCATGCAAAGCGCAACCAAATTGAAGGTCACGATTTTGCGCGCGAGGGGCGAGTATTTGATGCCGAAATTTTCGGCGTAGCGCTTAGAGGTTTTCTGTGTGCCGCTTGGCGCGGTTAAAACAATTTTACCGCGCCCTTTGGGCTGATCCTCAGGGGGGGACCGATCCATCTCGGCATGAGGTGGCAAAGGCTTACGCCTCTGTGTAGCGATAACCGATCCCGTAAAGGGTCTCGATTGAAGAAAACTCATCGTCGACACCGCGAAATTTCTTGCGCACCCGTTTGATGTGACTGTCGATTGTTCGGTCGTCTACATAGACCTGATCATCATAGGCCACATCCATTAACTGGTCGCGGGATTTCACAAAGCCCGGACGGTTCGCGAGGCTTTCGAGGATCAGGAATTCAGTCACTGTTAGGGTGACGTTTTGGCCCTTCCACAACACCGTGTGGCGCAGCTTATCCATCGTGAGCGAGCCGCGCTTTAGGATAACATCGTCGTTTTGCGTGCCATCCTCATCCTCAGCGACCGCATCTTTGCGCCGCAAAATTGCCCTGATCCGCTCGACCAGCAAGCGTTGGGAGAACGGTTTGCGCATATAGTCGTCGGCGCCCATGCGCAGGCCCAACACCTCGTCAATCTCATCGTCCTTGGAGGTCAAGAAGATCACAGGCAAATCAGATTTTTGACGCAATCTGCGCAGCAGTTCCATACCATCCATTCGCGGCATCTTGATGTCAAACACCGCCAAGTCCGGCTCTTCATCGGACAGCGCCGTTAGGGCCGTCGCGCCGTCATTGTAGGTTTGTACATCATAGCCTTCCGCCTCAAGAACCATCGAAACGGAGGTCAGAATGTTACGGTCGTCATCAACCAAGGCAATGCGCGCCATACCTGATATCCTTCTTCGGTTGCGAATTACTACAATATTTGCCGTATCACCGATTGAAACAATTCAAACCAGAAACCGACTGAAAAATCGTTAAGTTACAGGCACATAAAAATCACACAATACTTGTGTTTTACACATGTATTCGACCCCATAGAAGGTCTCAAAATCTTGACGCTATATAAACACTCTAGGCGCAATCTACGGTACAAAGCTTGAAAAAGCGCTACTTTTGATGCCAAAAATGGTATAACAATGACCTTGTTATACAGCAATTTAATCAAACTGATGGAAAAATTAGGTCCAGACCGTCGGCTAAGCGCGATTCCTTGGCGCTATTTTCCGGCAAAAGCGAAAAATTTGAACGCGCTAAAACTACTAATCCGCAGAGTCATAAACGGACCACAGGCCACACCTAACCCGATCTAGGCCCCGATTTGCCAGCTTTACCAGTGTGAGAGCATTGATTTCCCAGATCGGATTTGCTTGAACCGACGCAAAAGGAACACATTAATGCGACGAATTGTCACTTTTCGCGGCCGATCTGTTTTGGCCCCTCGACAGGCGCTTATGCCCTGACGCATACAACCGCCATCGCGAGCTAGGAGCGGGTCCACTCGCAAAAATTCCGTGAGGCAAAAGCCTTACTTTTAACTTTGTTACAAGCGTTACTTTGCTATCGGCGTTTTTGATGGCGACACAAAGGAGTGATACATGACAACGGGTCGAGTGAACCCCAAGATGCGTCTTGGGGATATGGGCATTAGTGATTTGGATGCTGTCCACTATAATTTTGACGAGGCAGCACTGGTCGAAGAGATCATTCGCCGCGATGAAGGCTCCTTGGGGGTTGGCGGCACGGTTCTAGTGTCCACCGGCAAACACACCGGGCGCTCGCCACAAGACAAGTTTGTTGTCCGTGAGCCTAGCGTTGAAGACACGATTTGGTGGGATAACAACAAACCGATGGAGCCTGCGGCTTTCGAACAGCTGCATGCCGATATGCTGGCCCATATGAAGGGTCGCGAGTATTTCGTGCAGGATTTGTTCGCCGGTGCCGACCCTGCTCATCGCCTAGACGTGCGTCTTGTGAACGAGTTGGCATGGCACGCGCTGTTCTGTCGCCATATGTTCCGCCGTCCTGTCGCTGAAGAGCTGCAGAGCTTTGTGCCCGGCTTTACCGTCATCAATTGCCCAACCTTCGAAGCTGACCCAGCACGTCATGGCTGTCGCTCGGAGACCGTGATTGCGGTGTCCTTTGAGAAGAAATTGGTGCTGATCGGCGGCACGTCCTATGCGGGCGAGAACAAGAAATCGATCTTCTCGATCCTTAACTATCTCTTGCCCGAAGCGGGTGTGATGCCGATGCATTGCTCGGCCAACCACGCCAAAGACGATCCATCGGATGCGGCGATTTTCTTTGGCCTTTCGGGCACTGGTAAGACGACGCTTTCGGCAGACCCTGACCGCGTGCTGATCGGCGATGATGAGCATGGTTGGACGGATACAGCGACCTTTAACTTTGAGGGCGGCTGTTATGCCAAGACGATTGATCTTTCCGCCGATGCAGAGCCAGAGATCTATGCGACCACCAAGATGTTCTCGACGGTCATCGAAAACATGGTCTACGACCCGGTGACCAAAGAGCTGGATTTTCAAGACGACAGCCTGACGCCCAACATGCGTTGCGCCTATCCGCTTGATTACATCTCGAACGCCTCAGACACAGGTATGGGCGGTGTTCCCAAGAACATCGTTATGCTGACCTGCGACGCCTTTGGGGTTCTGCCTCCGATTGCCAAGCTGACACCAGCCCAAGCGATGTACCACTTCCTGTCGGGTTTCACTTCTAAGGTGGCTGGCACCGAAAAAGGTGTAACCGAACCGCAGCCGACGTTCTCAACTTGTTTTGGCGCGCCATTCATGCCGCGTCGTCCAGAGGATTACGGCAACCTGTTGCGCGAAAAAATCGCCAAACATGGTGCGAATTGCTGGCTTGTGAACACTGGCTGGACTGGTGGTGCTTATGGGACTGGATCACGGATGCCCATCCGCTCGACCCGCGCGCTTTTGACTGCGGCGCTGAACGGCAATCTCGAGGCCGGAAAGTTTCGGATGGACGATGTCTTTGGCTTTGCGGTGCCTGTTGCTTGTGAAGGCGTTGCAGAAATCCTGCTCGACCCGCGCCGCACGTGGGACAAGTCCGATGCCTATGACCGCCAAGCCGCGCGTCTGGTTGCTATGTTCAACGAAAACTTCAAGCAATACGAAGCCTTTGTTGACGAAGAGGTCTTGGCCTGCGCGATCTAATCCGCCGCCAATAGGCTGTCGCCATATAGATAAAGAAAAGCCCCGGTTTGTGCCGGGGCTTTTTTTTGGCGTTTTTTTGGGGCGCCTTTTTGGGGGAGGCCTGGTTGGCTGGGCCTACGCACCGCCGCTTAAATCTTGCGCCAACATAAACGCGTTATTGTCCAAATCGTAGCAGGTCGCGATTTTGACCATGCCCGGAATTTCTTCGCTTGGCCCGTCAAAGCGCACCCCTTCGGTCTCAAGCGCCGCGCGGCCCGCATCAAGATCAGCAATCCCAAAGACTGGCATGGCATTGCCCGGTTGAGGCGCGGTTTGCTCGCCAAGGCCCAAAGTCACCCCGGTGGTAAAGGTGGCCATCTCGCTCCAGCCCGCATCGTCGGCGTGATAGAGCAGCGAAAATCCTAGCATCTTGGCATACCAATCGGCGCTGGCGTGGCGATCTTTCACGGATATGGCGAAGGTGATTGTGGTTTCAAGCGTAACGACTGCCATGAGGCTTGTTCCTTTTTTAAAATATAGTTACTATACTTTATGGACATAAATCTTCTTGTCAAGCTCACCGCCCGCGCTTGGGCTTTGGATATTCTGGCGGCAATCCATCTTGGCACGCCGGGCCGTCAGGCACCGCTTTTGACGGCGACAGGTGCGGGGCGAACGGCCTTTGCACAAAGCCTTGGGCATTTGATTGAGTTGGACCTAATCGAGCGCAATCCCGGCCATGGTCATCCGCTGCGGCCCGAATTTCGTCTGACAGCGCAGGGGCATGTGGCGGCGGCCATGGCGGCGCGGGTTTTGGGGCGTGCAAAGACCGGCAAAGCGCTGTTGCGGCGGCGTTGGAGCCTGCCGGTCTTGGCGCAAACTGGTGCGGCCGTGCCCTTCTCGGGTCTGTCGAGCGCATTGGCCCCGGTCACCGACCGCGCGCTCTCGCAATCGATCAAGCTTTTGAGCCAAGAAAACTGGCTGGCCCGCGATGTGGACGCCACCCAGATGCCCCCCCGCGCGTATTATCGGGCCATCAACCAAGGCGCGCAGATCAATCAGCTTCTGGCTCAGGGCTAACCATCCGTTTCGCGGACTTGCTCACCTGCTTGTTCTCTCCCCTTGCCCAACAGCAGATGTTTCCCATAATACAGCCCATGTCGTTCCCGCCCGGATTCTTGGATGAAATAAAGACCCGCCTGTCCTTAAGCGAAGTGGCCGGGGCGAAAGTGACGTGGGACAGCCGCAAATCGAACCCGGCCAAGGGCGATTATTGGGCGCCCTGCCCGTTTCATGCGGAAAAAACCCCCTCATTCCACGTCGATGACCAAAAGGGGTTTTACTACTGCTTTGGCTGTCACGAAAAAGGCGACATCGTGGGCTTTGCTATGGCCACGGACAATCTGTCTTTTCCCGAAGCGGTTGAGAAACTCGCCGCCCAAGCGGGGCTAGAGCTGCCCCAACGCGACCCGCGCGCCCGCGAAAAGGCCGACGCCCGCACCCAGCTTGTGGAGGTGATGGAAGAGGCGATCCGTTTTTACCGCCTGCAGCTAAAGACCGCCGCCGCCGCCGAGGCCCGCGCCTATCTTGAGCGGCGCGGCCTGTCCGAAGCGGATCAGACCCGCTTTGAAATCGGCTTTGCCCCCGATACGCGGGGCGCTCTGACCCAGCAGATGACCGGCAAGGGCATCGATGCGCAAAAGCTGGTAGAAACCGGCATGGCCATTCAGCCCGATGATGCGCGCGGGCCGAATAGCGCGCCTTTTGATCGGTTTCGTGGGCGCATCATGTTCCCGATTCGCGATGCGCGCGGGGCGGCGATTGGATTTGGCGGGCGGGCGCTTGATCCCAATGCCCGCGCGAAATATCTCAACTCGCCCAGCACGACGCTGTTTGACAAGGGCAACACGCTGTTCAATTTCCAGCCCGCCAGAGAGGCTGCGGGCAAGGGCGGCACGCTGATTGTGGCCGAGGGCTATATGGATGTGATCGCGCTGGTCACCCACGGCTTTGAGGCGACGGTTGCCCCCAATGGCACGGCGATCACCGCCGATCAGCTGCGGCTGATGTGGCGCATCGCGCCGGAACCGGTGATCGTGCTTGATGGGGACAAAGCGGGTAGGCGCGCCGCCGAAAAGCTGATCGATCTGGCCATGCCGCATCTGGCGCCCGGACGCAGCTTGCGCTTTGTCACCCTGCCTGAGGGGCTGGATCCCGATGATCTTTTGCGCCAGCAGGGGCGCGCGGCCATGGCGACGCTTTTGGATGAGGCGCGCTCGTTGTTTGATGTGATGTGGGCCCGCGAAACCCAAAGCGCCCAGATCGACACCCCTGAGCGGCGCGCGGCGCTGGATACGCGGCTGCGCCAGCTATTGGGCACCATCGAGGACCCCTCGGTCCGCAATCACTACGGGGCTGAGATCAAGAGCCGTCGCAATGCGCTCTTTGCCCCGCCGCCCAAGGCTTGGTCCCCCACCGGGCAGCAAGGCGGGCAGCAAGGCGGGCAGAAGGGGCGCGGCACAGGGAGAGGTAGTGGACGCGGCACCAGCTATGACGCCGCCCCTCAAGGCCGCACCAAAGGCACCGCGCTGGCGCAGGCGGGGCTGAACGCCGATGTGGACACAAGGCAGCGCGAGACGATGATCTTGGGGCTCTGTCTGGCCCACCCGTGGCTGATCGGGCAAAATGAAACCTCATTGGACGGGGTGCGGTTTCAATCCCCCGATTTGGCCCAGATGCGCGACGCTTTGTTGCGCCTTGGGCCAGAGGCGCGCACGGCGGATGAGCTTAGATCGGCCCTTTCCCAAGAACTTGGGGCCGATGCCCTTGAAAAGCTCGCTCGCCTTAGCCACATAGACGCAAACCCCCTAACCCACCCCGGTTCGGACCCTGTAAAAGCGGCAACGGCGTTGATTGACGATATTGCTAGGCACAAAGCCATTCTGGGCCAAATCGCGGAAACCAAAGAAGCCCAAGCAGAGCTGGCAGCAAATTCCGAAGATGAAGGGCTCACTTGGCGGCTGAAAGAGGCGGCTGAAGCACGCCATAAATCTGGAAAATCTGCCTTTACCATTTCTGAACCAGACCTAGATCAAACCAACGAAGACGCCGCATATTTACAGAAATTGCTCGACGATAAGGCCTGGATCAAAAAATAACCCGCTATTGCCTTTCGAATCAGCGATTCGTTAACTATGCGGAAGTGATTCGAGAATTGACTGCCCAAAGCGATTCGTCCCGACGGAGAAGAACACGATGGCCGCAAAAGATACTGACGAAGTCACCAAAGAAGACGACGCGGACGCAGCGCTCGACTTGTCGCAAGCCGATGTAAAAACCATGATCGCGAATGCGCGAAAACGTGGCTACATCACCTATGACGAATTGAATGAGGTTCTGCCCCCCGATCAGGTCTCCTCGGAGCAAATCGAAGACGTTATGTCCATGCTCTCGGAAATGGGCGTGAATGTGATCGAGGCTGAGGACGCCGAAGAGGAAGAGGCCAAATCGACAGAATTGGTCGAAAAGAAATCTCGCGAGGTTACCGCCACCACTGCCGCCGAGGAAAAGCTTGAGCGCACGGATGATCCCGTGCGGATGTATCTGCGCGAAATGGGCTCGGTTGAGCTATTGAGCCGTGAGGGCGAAATTGCCATCGCCAAGCGCATCGAGGCTGGGCGCAACACAATGATCGCCGGGCTTTGCGAAAGCCCTCTGACCTTTCAGGCGATTACAATCTGGCGCGACGAACTCTTGGAAGAAGAGATCATGCTGCGCGATGTGATCGATCTTGAAACGACCTTTGGCAATGCCATGGACGGCGAGGAAGAGGCCAGCGTGCTTGGCTCGACCCCCGACCCCAAGGACCGCCAGACGCCGACCCCCCAGCAGCCCAAAAAGATCGAGATCAAACGCAAGGATGATCTGGTCGATGAGGAAACCGGCGAGGTCATTGGCGACGACGATGACGACGAGGATGACGACGACGAACAGGCGAACCTCTCGCTGGCGGCGATGGAGGCCACGCTTAAGCCTGAGGTGCTTGAGACCCTCGACCAGATCGCCAAGGATTTCGAAAAACTCTCTGCGATGCAGGACGACCGGATTTCGGCGGCCCTGAACGAAGACGAGAGCTTTTCTGAGAAAAAAGAGAAGAAATATCAGGATTTGCGCAGCGAGATCGTCGAGCGTGTGAATTCTCTGCACCTGCACACCAATCGGATCGAGGCGCTGGTCGATCAGCTTTACGGCATCAACCGCCGCATCATGTCCATCGATGGGCAAATGGTGAAAATGGCCGATCAATCGCGCATCAACCGGCGCGATTTTGTCGAGGCTTATCGCGGGTCCGAGCTGGACCCCAATTGGCTCGACAAAGTGGCCGAGCTAAAGGGGCGCGGCTGGGCCACGCTGATCGAAAAACACACGGAACGCGTGATGAAAATGCGCGGCGATATGGCCGAAGTGGGCCAATATGTCGGCGTCGACATTTCCGAGTTCCGGCGCATCGTGGCGCAGGTCCAAAAGGGCGAAAAAGAAGCCCGTGTGGCCAAGAAAGAAATGGTCGAGGCGAACCTGCGTCTGGTGATTTCCATCGCCAAAAAATACACGAACCGCGGGCTGCAATTCCTTGATCTTATTCAAGAAGGT
>CAYLLD010000029.1:0-22299 GCA_964384315.1 uncultured Rhodobacterales bacterium
ATGACAACGCCACCAAGGTCGCCAAAACCGCCCATAAGAACAAAACGACCCTCAAAGAAGAGGCGGTCAAACTGGGCTTCGTCGATGAGGCGACCTTTGATCGCGTGGTGCAGCCCAAGGATATGATCGGGCCAAAATAGCGCTCACCAATAGCGCGGGATCGCCTTTTCGCGGTAGCCCTCATCATAGGCGCTGCCGTCAAAACCCGCGTCATGCTCTTTGAGAAAATCCCCAGCACTGGGCACGTCCGCTTTGGGCGTGTCCCCCCACAACTCCGAGCGCATCATCGCCTTGGCGCATTGAAAATACATCTCGCCGATGGTCACAAGAATGACTGTGCGCGGCAATTTGCCCTTGCGCTCAAACCGCTTGGTCAGCGCCCTATCCGCGCTGAGGATCGCCGTCCCGTTCACCCGCACCACATTGTTCGAACCGGCCACCATAAACATCAGGCTCACCCGCCCGTCGCGCAGGATATTGCGCAGACTATCGATGCGATTATTGCCCTGCCAATCGGGCAAAATCAGCCGCGTCTCGTCAAAAATCTCAACCACCGGCCCCGCATCCCCGCGCGGGCTGGCATCGGTGCCCTCGGGCCCCACGGTGGACAGAACCAGAAACTTAGAGGCGCGGATCCAGCGCGCATAATGCGGCGTCATGCTCTGGACGACCTTATCAATCGAGCCCTGCACCGCTTGGCCATAAATCGCCTCAAGCGCGTCCATATCGGTGATTTTCGTGATAGTATCGAGCATTGCAGCCCTCCGATTGAATTGCGATATAGTTTGGCAAAGAGGACGCCCCATGGCCAAAATTGTCAACCTGCGCCAAGCGCGCAAAACCAAAGCCCGCGCCCAAAAGCGCGCCGGTGCGGCCGTCAATGCGGCCAAATTTGCCCAAAGCCGCGCAGAGACAGAGGCGCAAGAGACCGCAAGCGCCAAGCTTGAAACCCATCTCGACCAGCACCGCCGCGCGCCGCCAAAGCCATGATGATCCGCCCGCAAAAACACTCGCTGAGCATTCGCGGCCACCGCACCTCGGTCTCGCTTGAGCCCGAATTCTGGGAGGCCTTCAAGGCGCTTGCCAAGGCCCGTGGCACCGCGCTCAACGAATTTGCCGCCCAGATCGACGAGACCCGCGGCCCCGATATCGGCCTTGCCTCGGCGATCCGTCTGACGGTATTGAACGACTTAAAAACAAGGCTTGAGGCCCATGAAAGCGATTGATCTCCCCCCGTTCTGGACCACCGGCGCCATCGCGCTGATCCTGCTGTGCGCGCGGGTCTTCCCCGCCCTGACCATCTCTGGCGCGCCCCGATTTAGCGCCTATGCGCTGATCATCGCAGGCGCGGCCCTCGCGATTTGGGCCGTGGTCACCTTTCGCCGCCACCAGACGACCATTCACCCCGGCCATACCCCCAGCAAATTGCTGACCACCGGCCCCTTCAAATTCTCACGCAACCCGATTTACACGGGCATGATGCTCGTCACCCTCGGGATCGCGCTTTATCTGGGAAATATCTTGGGCGGTGTCGTGGCCTTGGGCCTGTTCTTCGTGCTCGATCGCAAATTCGCCCGCCCCGAAGAGGCGCTGCTGATCGAGACCTTTGGCCAAGAGGCTGAAACCTATGTCGAGGCGGTGCGGCGCTGGTAGCCCTATCGCGGGGTCAGGTTTAGGTGGATACCCGCCTTGGAACGCACGGTGAGATGGGCGACAGGAACAGGCGCGGGGGCGCTTAGATCAAAGCGGTAGGCCTGCAAGAAAAGCGCCAGCATAAGCACGCCCTCTTGGGTGGCAAACCCCGCCCCCGGACAGACCCGCGCGCCTTTGGAAAACGGCAGATATGCACCCGCCCCCGCGCGCTGCTCGCCGCGCCCCCAACGCCAAGGATCAAAGGCATCGGGGTCATCCCAACCGCTTTTATGCCGCTGCGCGTACCACGGCGAGACCATCAAAATATCGCCCGGCGCCACCGCCATGCCGCGCATCTCAAAGCCCTGATCCGCCTCGCGCAAGAGCACGGGCACCGGCGGATAAAGCCGCAAGGTCTCGCGCCAAACATCGCGGGTAAAGGCCAAGGCGCGCAGGTTTTGATAGCTGGGCGGCGCGCCACCAGTCACCGCCATGATCTCATCGTAACAGGCCGCTTGGGCTGCGGGGTTTTGCGCAAGACAATAAAGCGCCCAAGCCAGCGCCGAGGCCGAGGTTTCATGCCCCGCCAAAAAGAAAATCGCGACCTGATCGATAAGCTCTTCGCGGTCAAACTTGCTGCTGGTTTCGGGGTCCAGCGTGGTGATAAGCCGCGTGGCCAAGTTTTGCGGCCGATCATCGCTGGGGCGGGCCAGTTCCCCATCCACCAGCCCTGCAATTTCACTGCGGATCACCCGCCCTTGCGCCGCCCGCTTGCCAAATCGCGCGGGCCGACGGCGCAGCCGCGCCAGATCGCGCCATGACAACATGGGCTGGGTACGCTGATAGGCCTGAAACGCCTCAAAAACGCGCCGCGCCCGCGCCTCACCCAAGGACTGCGAAAACAAAGTGCGAAAGATCACATCGGCGGCGGCATAAGAACATTGATGCTCGATCTCGACCGTCCCGCTTTGCAAACGCGCCACCGCCGCCCGTCCCGCCGCAAACATCGCGGGGAAAAAACTCTCGGCACCGCTGGCCAGAAACGCCGCATCGACAATCCGCCGTTGCCGCGCCCAAGTCTCGCCGGATGTGACAAAAACCGACGCGCCCAAGAGCTCTTGCAGCGCGGCGGCCTGCAGCTTTGGCTTGGGCAGCGCAAGAACCATATCCACATATTTTGGATCATTGACGAAGAAACTGGTGAAGAGCGGCGTTTTGCTACGGGCGATTTTAGCGCTGTAAAGCCGCTCGGGCTGCGAGCCGAACAAATCGCGGCGATAGGCCCCAAGCCGCCCCCAAAGGCCCAAATTATCTGGACGCGATTGCGGCCGAGGGGGATAGGTTTTCACCGCCGCCCTCCGCGCAGATTGCGGGTGATCATTGAGGGGGATGAAACGCGCCCTGCAAAGCGCGCGCCCAAGGTTTGGGGCCCCGCGGTCACCGAGAAATAGTCGTAGCGCTCCGGCTCATCGAAGGCGCAGAGATACTGGATATGCCGCCTGAAAAACCGCCATTTCGTGGCGCGATATTGCGCGGGGCTCAGGCTCTGGGTGAAGGCTGCAGAGAGCACAAGCGGCCACCGCTGCCCCTCATCCGCCATGCCGCTGACCGCCACGGGATCCGAGAGCGCAAAACAAGCACCATCACCGGGGGCCGAGACATCCACCCATGTCAGCGCCTCGCTGCGGGACAAATGCGCAAGATCGGCGCGCAAAGCGTCAGCGCGGGGTAAAAACGACTGCATCGGGATCACTTGGCCTAGGGTCAAAAGCCCGAATTCTGGCCGCGTTTGGTCGGGGTTTTGTCCGCTCAGGTAAGTCGAGGCGACCATACTGGCCAGTTGCGCCCCGGTGGAATGACCAACGATCAAAATCTCATCCGCATCATCGGTGGTGACAGCGGACAGGCGGCGCGCGAATTGCTCAAGCCGCTCAACGAGCGGCGCGGGGGTCTTGCCGTGCCCGCTGGCCGCAAACCAATAGTCATGGATCAGATAATAAGCGAAATAACGGCTATCAGCGCGGCGAAAGGCCTCAAGGCCCGCGTAAGTGATCCCGGCCCCGACGATCCAAGCTGGCGCGCCGATAAACCGTGTGGCCAAGACGCCCAGATAGCCCGCACCAAGCGCAAGCCCTAGCTGCAAAAGCAGCGCGAAAACCGGATAAATCGCCACCAGCATCGGCAAGGCCCGCAGCCGCACCAGCCGGACAAACGCACCGGAGGCCAAATAGACCCAAATCGTGCGCAGCATCACCCAATAGGTCGCCAAAATCGAACGCGACATGGATTTGCGCACGATGTCCTCCCAAGTGAGCAACTCGACAGTGGTATGGGTCAGTTGCCCATCCATGAGCGCTGTAACCGTCCAAGCCGCACCTTGCGTCCCCGGCACCCGCGCCACGTCGATGTTAAAGCCTGAAATCTCAGCCTGCCGGGCGGCCTCGGCGCGATATAGCTCGCGGTAGCGCCTAGGGGCATTGGGGTCGTAGCCCGGCACAAAAAACACGTGCCGCCTGCGCACGGTTTGAGTGGTTTCACTAACAGTTTGAGAGCCCAATATGACCGCTTTCGGCATTTCAAAGGCGCGGTTTTGCCCTGAGGGGCCGCGCCTTGATTGATCTGGTTGTTAGCCTTTAAAGCCAGTTAGCCAAGCAGCGCAAGGGCTGGGAATACTTCTAAAAGCCAAAATGAAAGCGCCGCGAACCCGCCAGTCCACAATAAAACGGCGACGATTAAGAGCAAAACACCCATGACCTTTTCAATCACGCCCATGTAGCGCTTCAATTTGTTCATTACACCCATGAAGCGATCAATGAAAACGGCCGCCAGCACAAAAGGCACCCCAAGACCGATAGCGTAAAATGCCATAAGCGCCATGCCCCGCACCATCGATGCGTCTTGGGCAGCCATAGACAGGATCGCCCCAAGGATCGGGCCGATGCAAGGGGTCCAGCCAAACGCAAAGGCAAGGCCAAAAACGTAAGCGCCCAAGGGGCTATTGCTTTGGTTGCCCGCGTCGATCCGCGCCTCTTTGTAAAGCAGCGGAATACGGATCACGCCCAGAAAATGCAGACCAAAAAGGCTAATCAAATAGCCCGCCGCCGCATTGAACCAATCTTGATACTGCAGCACCGCGCGCCCAAAAGCACTGGCGGCCAAACCTAGAATAATAAAGACCGTTGAAAGCCCCAGCACAAAGAAGAGCGCCGTGCGTACAACGCCGCGGTTCTTTGCCCCATCACCAGTCATATCCGCCGTAGACGTCCCTGCCATATAAGCAAGATAGGGTGGCACAATCGGTAGAACACAAGGCGACAAAAAGCTGATCAGCCCCGCCAACATAGCAACCAAGGCCGAAACCAAGATCGACGCATCAAAAATATCCACGCCAAACAAAGCGGACCTCCTATTTCGGCAACAGGTGTAATCTAGTGTTGCGCGCGCGCGAAGTCACGGGGGCAAGGATCACTTTCAGGGGATCACGTCTTTTGTCGCACACATAATGTTCGACAAAGAATCCATCCAAGGTTAGCAAAGGCCATGACCCAGATCGCGACACTCGATGCCACCGGGCTTTTGTGCCCCTTGCCTGTTTTAAAGGCACGAAAACGCCTGCGTGACCTAGCGGTGGGCGAAATTTTGCGCGTGCGCGCGGATGATCCCGCGGCATTGGTCGATTTTCCACATTTTTGCAGTGAAAGCGGCCACGAAATGTTAGATATTATTGAAGAGAACAACGAAGCGCGGATCTATGTTATTCGCAAGAACGGTTAGGGGCCACTAGAGACGTGGACTGGGATAAACTCCGAATATTTCACAAAGTGGCTGACGCGGGATCGCTGACCCACGCGGGTGAAGAGCTGAACATGAGCCAATCGGCAGTGTCCCGGCAAATTCGCGCCCTCGAGGAAAGCATCGACGCCACTTTGTTTCGCCGCCATGCGCGCGGGCTGATCCTGACGGAGCAGGGCGAATTGCTGCACGACGCGACCAAAGAGGTTTGGGCGCGGCTGGATGCGGCCTCGGCCCGTATTCGCGACGCCGAAGAGGGGGCATCGGGCGAGCTGCGCGTGACCACGACTTTCGGGTTTGGAACGATGTGGCTGATCGGGCGCTTGGGCCACCTGCTTGAGCAATACCCCGAGTTGAAGATTGATCTGCGCCTCGATGAGGGCGTGCTTGATCTGCCCATGCGCGAGGCCGATGTGGCGATCCGCATGAAAGAGCCAAGCCAAGCGGATTTGGTGCGGCGGCGGCTGATGGAAGTGCGCGTGCAGCTATTTGCAACCCAAGAGTATCTCGACCGCGCCGGGGCCATTGATACCCCCGCTGACCTGAGCAAACACACCCTGCTCACCCAACCAGTGGACACGCCGCAGCCTAGTGCCAGTGCCGTTTGGTCCAAGGATCTGATCGCCACCCATGACCCACGCGTGGTCTCGATCAACAGCTATTTTGGCGTGTTGCAGGCGGTGCAGGCCAACTTGGGTATCGGGGCCCTGCCCGATTATTTGCAATATGAGGTGCCCGAATTGGTGCCTGTGCTACCCGAATTGCAAAGCGACGATGTGCCAGTTTTCTTGGCCTATCCCGAAGAGCTGCGCCATTCTAAGCGGGTCGCCGTGTTTCGGGACTTCGTTCTTGATGAGATTGCGGACTATCGCCGGGCACGGCGGGATGGCTCTACCTCAAGCTGACACTACCTAAAGCTGACCCTGCCTTAAGCTCGCCCTGCCCCAAACTCACCAAAGAGGCAGCAAATTATCAACACATTTTCCGAGTGATATGCAGTTGTGTCATGGCCGTTATGCATGCGTTGTTCTTGTCTCCGACGCAGGCGGGCCATACATATTACTGCGAAGCGGGCCATTATGCGGCGCGCTTCATCCTCCCTGTTGGACTTGGGCCGAGCGATTGCTCGGCCTTTTTTTTGTCCCCCGAGCGATTGCTCGGCCCTTTTTTTGCACCCGAGCGATTGCTCGGATTCTAGTCCAAAGCAATCGCTCGGGCTCTTTTCGGGAAACCTTTAAGCGGCGTACATCTCGACCGAGCGTTCATAGCCGCCACGATCCAAATAAGCAGACTCGCTATCCGTCGTAGACCGGCCAAGATGCTCGTTGCGATAAGGAAACCGACCGAACTGGCGGATCACATCGCGGTGCGCTTGAGCATGTTTGAGCGTTTCATCGCCCGCCGTGGGCATGCGCAAAGCGATCAGCCGCACGCACCGCTCTTGATCCATCAGGCTCTCGGAATGCATCAAGGGCATGTAGAAAAACTGGCGCTGCAATTCATCCACTTTAAGATCATGCCCCATGACAACCGAGCGCTTCGCCGCCGCCAAAGCCACAGGATCGCTCACATAGGCCTGATCCGTACCGCGGAACATATTGCGAGGGAATTGATCAAGCAGCACGCAAAGCGCTAGCGCCGTTGTTGGCGCACAAAGCCATGTGCTCAACTCACCGGCGCTGGCCTGTTCCCAAAGATCAAAAAACTCTGAACGCACCCGCTCGTCCAGCTCGGCGGAACTTAGGTACCACCCGCGTGGCCCAACCTCGTTGAGCCAAAAATCCAAAATTCTCTCTGCATCTTTCATCGTTACTCACCCCCAACAACTAAAATGACTGAGTTCAGTAATCTCAAGAAATTTTATTTCGTCAAGAATTTTTGAAAAATCCAACGAGTTTTGTGAACTCTATGTCACAACTGAGTCACAAGACGGCACCCAAATATCACTATTCAACATCACTAGGCGCATCGTCCTCAGCGTCTTCTGCCGCCTCAATCGCCTGCTCTGAGGCAAACTCTTGGGCCAAACCAACCGCCACTGGTGAGGCCTGCATTGAGACAACGGCAAACTCCCCCTGATCCTCGACCTCGGCGGTGGCACGTTGGGTCATCCGATAAAGCGCATAGACCGCAATCACGCCCAACAGCATTGAAATAAATAGGAAAAACATGTTCGCCGCCACATTGGTCATCAACCAGCCAACCACAAGCGGCCCCAAAATCGCCCCTAACCCATTCAAGAAAATCAGCGCGCCCGAGGCCGCCGCCATATCCTGAGGATCGAGGTAATCATTGGTATAAGCGATCAAGAGCGAATAGAGCGGATTGGCCACGGCGCCGATTGTTAATCCCATCATGATTAATATTGCAAAATTGTAACTGAACGGCGTGGCCACAAACAAAATTGCTGCGCCCACGGTGGTGATTCCCGCGATCAGAATGCGTCGATCAATGCGGTCGGACAAATAACCAATCGGATATTGCGCCAAAAGCCCGCCGATATAGATCACCGAGACAAACACCGAGGTTTGCCCAAGGGACAGCCCCACTTCGGTTGCGTAAACCGGTGCCATGCCAAACATGGCCGCAAAGACGCCGCCCAAAACGAAGACACCGAAAAATCCAAGCGGTGAGTTTTTCCACAAACGACGCAGGGTCATAGAGCCTTCGGTCTCATAAGCAGGCACCGCTGAAACCGAGAGCAAAATCGGCGCGAATGAAATGCTCACAAGCACCGAGATCAAGACAAAGAGCAAAAAGCCCGAAGGGTCGGCGGCCACCAAAAGCCCCTGTGATGCAATAATCCCCAGCATTTGCACGATCAGATAAGCCGAAAGCGTCTGCCCCCGGCGCTCGTTCGTCGCAATCCCGTTCAGCCAGCTCTCGGCCACCACATACACGCCAGAAAAACAAAACCCGACGAGAATGCGCAAAATCGCCCAAGCATAAGGGTCCGCAAGGGTCGGATAGAGGATGAAGACCGCCGAGATAAAACTGGCAAGCGCCGCAAAGACGCGCACATGGCCGACCCGTTTGATCAACCAAGGCGCCGAGCGCGAGCCCAGCAAAAACCCAAGGAAATATCCGGACATCACGAGGGACATGGTCGAGGCCGAAAACCCCTCAATATCCCCGCGCACCGCCAATAGCGTGACCTGCAGGCCGTTGCCCACCATCAGCAGGAACATACCCAAGAGCAAAGCCCAGGAATTTGTAAGTACATATGCCACGTCAGGGGTCCGAGAATCAGGTCAATTGATGGGTCTCAATAAGGCCGAGGCTATCGGTGCGAAACCGATTTGTTTGCCTGCACAGCGACCCTATGATGTCGTTTTTGCGCTTAGGCGATATTGGGCGGCGATTTTCGGCTGATGGTTGTCTTTAAGTGAGCCGAAATTAAGGGCCACGCCAGAAACTTAGGCCCAGCTTTTAATTAGGAATTGGGTAAGAGCAAACTGGCATCGCCATAGGAAAAGAACCGAAATTCTTCTGCCACCGCAAGCGCGTAAATCTCTTTCATCCGCTCAAAGCCCACCAAAGCCGCCACCAGCATAAGCAAAGTCGATTTGGGCAGATGGAAATTCGTGATTAGCCCGCTGGTGGTTTTGAACTCAAAGCCGGGGGTGATGAAAATATCCGTGTCCCCGGTCCAAGGCGCAATCTGGCCAGAGCGGCTTGCGGTTTCGATCAGACGCAGCGCCGTTGTGCCCACCGGGATAATCCGCGCGCCCCGCGCCTGCCCCGCCCCGATGGTCGCCGCCGCCGCCTCAGAGACCTCGCCCCATTCCGCATGCATTTTATGATCGGCGATGGCCTCAACTTTGACAGGCAAAAATGTCCCCGCCCCCACGTGAAGCGTCACCGTCGCAAACTCGATCCCCGCCGCCTCTAAAGATGCCAGAAGCGGCGCGTCGAAATGCAGCGAGGCTGTGGGCGCGGCAACCGCACCGGGGCGCGCCGCAAAAACCGTTTGATACGTCGCGTGATCCATAGCATCGGGCGCGCGTTTGCCCGCAATATACGGGGGCAGCGGCATCGCCCCATGGGCCGTCAGCGCCGCCACCAAATCCGCGCCCTTTTGCGCAAATTCAAGCACCACCATCCCCTCAACCGGGGTTGTGACAACCCGGGCACGCAAATCATCCGCAAAGACCAGTTCATCATCAATGAGCAGCTTGCGCGCCGGCTTGGCGAGGGCCTGCCACTGACCAGTGCCCAGATCGCGCATCAAAGTCACCTCGATCCCCGCAACAAGCGGGCCGCGCCGCCTCTCACCGCGCAGCCGCGAGGGCAAAACCGAAGTGTCGTTAAGCACCAGAACATCGCCCGGATTCAAAAACCGCATCAGCTCATCAAACCGCGCGACCTGCGTTTGCGCGCCTTGCGCCACCATCAACCGCGAGGCACTGCGCGGTGTGACCGGACGCAGGGCAATGAGCTCATCAGGGATATCAAGATCGAAATCTGAAAGGTTCATGGAGAGTTTCATTTTGTGACGGGTTGCTCTTTCAAAGACCTGACGCTGCTCTAATATGGAGTGTGACGTTGCGCCAGAGAGAACCTAAAACGGGTGATCCTAAAAGAGCGCGGCCAAACGAGGAGACAAAAATGAGTACAATCCAAATCGGCGCCCCCATGCCCGCATTCTCGCTTCCAACTGACGGCGGCGGTCAGGTCAGCAATGCAGATTATGCGGGAAAACAGCTCGTGGTGTTTTTCTACCCCCGCGACGACACCTCTGGCTGCACAAAAGAGGCCATTGGATTTTCCGCCCTCTTGGATGAGTTCACCGCAGCAGGCGCGGCGATTTTGGGGGTATCAAAAGACAGCGTCGCCTCGCATGACAAATTTGTCGCCAAACACGATCTGAAAGTCACACTTGGCTCAGATGAGGACAACGACTTTTGCGAAACCATGGGCGTTTGGGTCGAAAAATCCATGTATGGCAAAAAATTTATGGGAATCGAGCGGGCGACGTATCTGGTCTCTGCAACCGGCGAAATCACCGAAATATGGCGCAAAGTCAAAGTCCCCGGCCATGTTGAAGCCGTCCTTGAAGCGGTTAAAAAGGGTTAAAGAAACCAAATATTAGCATTTGAGCCCCTGTTGGTCGGCGAAACTTTGCCGATCAACCCATTCTGGGGATAAGCAGCGGTTTTTTCGGCAATCTGCCTTCTCTTGCTCTGATCCGTACGCTATCAACGCTCAGGGCGGTGACATGGGACGAAATGGGTACAAGTGGTAGTATGACTGGTTCGAAATTGACCAAACCATCGCTCATTGGACGCATATTCCCTGAGCAGCGGTTTTTCCTTAAATCTGGTGAGAGCCACACGCGGTACATCCGCCTTGGCTCCTACACGCAGGCCATTGGCGCTGTGTGCGGCTTGGTGGTTTGCGGCTGGTTGACGGTGGCGACATCGGCCTTGGTGTTTGGCTGGCTGTCCGAGGATAGCGCCGCACGGCAAACCCAGGCCCTGCGCTCGGCATATGAAAACCGGATCACGACCCTTGCGGAAGAGCGCGACACGCGTAACCGCGAGGCAGCGGTGGTCCATGAGCGCTTTCAAATGGCGCTGTTGCAAATTTCCCAAAGCCAATCGAACCTGATGGGCTTACAAGAGGAACGACGCGAGCTGCGCGCGGCCCTCGAAGAGATGCGCTCTAAGCTTGCCCGGACGGTCACAGACCGCGACGATGCCCGCGAGAACGCAGATGATTTGGCCCATGAACTGGCCGAACTCGAAGAGCGCTATGCCATGCATGTTGGCAATGGCAGCGAGTTGACCGAGACCTTAGAGACCATCAATGGCGCGCTGTCCCAGACCGTTGCGGCCCGCGATGGATCGCTTGAGCGGCAGGACGAGTTGGAAGAGACCATCGCGAATATGGAGTTTCGCGAGCGCATCAACGCTGATCGGCAAGAGCGCATCTTTACCCAGCTAGAAGACGCGATCATGATCACCCTTGATCCGCTTGAGACCTTGCTGAAAACCTCTGGCAAGGATGTCGATGCCCTGTTGGAACAGGTGCGGCGGCAATATTCTGGCGAAGGCGGCCCGATGATCCCGGCGGCTTTCCCCGGTGGCAGCCAGCACGATCCCAGCTATGCGCGGTTCCGTCTGTTGATGGAACAATTCGACCGCGCCCATCTGATGCAGCTTGCAGCGGCGCAAATGCCCCTGAGCATGCCCGTCAAAAACTCTGTGCGCTTCACCTCTGGCTTTGGCCGGCGCACCGATCCATTCACCAACCGCACCCGTTCCCATAACGGTCAGGATCTGGCAGGCCCACCGGGCACGCCTATTCTGTCCACCGGAGATGGTGTGGTAATTTATGCCGGACGACAGTCAGGCTACGGCAATGTTGTTAAAATCCGCCACGGGTTTGGCTTCGTTACAGTTTACGCCCATCTGAATAAAATTATTGTAACCCAAGGGGAAAAAGTCTCGAAGGGCGATGTAATTGGTGGCATGGGTAGCACAGGTCGTAGTACGGGTACGCATCTGCACTATGAGATTCGCGTCGACGGCTCCCCTGTAAACCCAATGCAATATATGAAGGCTGCGAAAAATGTTTTCTAAGACAAAAACATCCGACGATACAAGTGAGGCCCCAGTGGCGAAGACGACGTCCCCTACAGACAAGCCCATGACATCATCCGTAACGACGCCATCCGCGCCAAAGGCCAAACCGGCCCCGTCGGTACTGTCATCGGATCTTGAGATCACTGGCAATATCAAGACAACTGGCGATGTTCAGGTTGAAGGTAAGATCGACGGCGACATCCGCGCCCATCTGCTGACCGTTGGCGAAGGTGCCACGATCAAAGGCGAAGTGACCGCCGATGACGTGGTTGTGAATGGCCGCGTTGTTGGCCGGGTTCGCGGTTTGAAGGTGCGTTTGACATCTACCGCCCGGGTTGAAGGCGATGTGATCCACAAGACGATCGCTATAGAGAGCGGTGCCCACTTCGAGGGTTCGGTTCAGCGTCAGGACGACCCTTTGAACCCAAATACATCTAAAAAGGCGAACCCTGCTTAATCCAAGCTGCGGTAAGTCCAAGGTTTAGGCCGCTCCTTTCGGGGCGGCCTTTTGCTTTTAAGCACCCAGATCGCTCACTTATATGCGGCGGCTGTGATGAACTCTGAAAAACTCTCGCACCAGACCAAAACCGCGCCGTAAGCCTCGACGTCGATATCGTCCGGCACATCGACAATAAAGCCGCCAAAGGTTTTCACCTCGCCCACAAGCACCGCCTCATCGCGATTAAAAGCATCTTCGTGATCCACGAGCCCTGTGGTTAGGTAGAGCTTGTAATCTGGCCCCGGAGCCAGCGCGCCTTGGTGAATGATTTGGCTGTCCGATACGCTGATCGTGCCCTCGCCCCAATGCAGAAAGTCGCTACCACGCAACTCACGGTCCAAAGCGCCGCTGTAGAGCGCAGTCTCAGCCTTCGCGCCCAGCATGGCATCGTCTGGGCTAGGCGGCGCAGTCAGAATTGGTAGAAAATAGATGCCGAGGCCAAATCCAATGGCCAAAGCAATCCCATGGGTCACAATGACCCGTAAAAACCATCCCATAACACGTCCCTTCGATGACCCTTTTCGGGTCAACTATGACGCAGATAAGAGGTGGTGGTCCAGTATTTTTGATCTAGTCGACTGGCCCTTAGGTCTGTTTGGCGACCTGCGTGTATTCCAGTTCAACTGGCGTGGCACGACCAAAGATCGAGACCGATACTTTGAGGCGGGCGTTCTCTTCGTCCACTTCCTCGACCGAACCCGAAAAGCCCTGAAACGGCCCGTCGGTGACATTGACCTGCTCGCCCAGATCGAAACTGATCGTGGGGCGCGGGCGATCAACGCCTTCTTCAACTTGGTTAAGAATATGGGCCACTTCCGCATCTTTGAGCGGGCTTGGCTTGCCTTGCGGCCCCAAAAAGCCCGTTACGCGGTTGGTTGAGCTGACCAAGTGATAGGCCTGATCGGTCAATTCCATGCGCACAAGAATATAGCCGGGCATAAAGCGCCGCTCGGTCTGCACCTTTTTGCCTTTGCGCACTTCGACCACTTCTTCGGTGGGCACAAGCACCTGCTCGATCACATCCTGCAGGCCCTTACGTTCGGCCTGCTCAATGATGGACTCGCGGACCTTCTTTTCGAAGTTCGACAATACACTTACCGAATACCAGCGAAGAGCCATATCAGATCAAACCTTTGTTCATCCCGCCCCTGGGGCGGTGTTAAAATCTTTCGTCCAGACAGGTTTCATCGTTCTTTGATCGGAAGGATTAGGGCTGACTGGGATGGGTGTTCCCTACACGGGACGCGCCCAAGTTACAAGCGCCTCAAAGCAGAGCGCGAATTTGTGCGCATGAGCCTGCCTGCGTCAATAAGCATCCCCAAACCACCTGCGCGCAATCGCATCATAAGAGCCGTTTTCACGCATCCGCAAAAGCGAGCGGTTCACGTCCTCGCGCAGGGGCGAGCTTTCCTTAAGCGCCATGCCATATTGCTCTTTTTTGAACGCACGAGCGGGCAATTGATAGCGCCCAGCCCCTTGGGTACGCGCAAAATAGGCCAAAACTGGACCGTCATGGACCACCACATCAACCGAATCGTCCTCTAAGGCGGCAAACATATCTTCGATTGTGGGATAGGGGCGATAGCCCACGCCGTTTTCATCCAAAAAGCGCGCCGAGGTCGAAGCGGCGGTTGTGCCCACCCGCCGGGATTTGAGATCAGAGATATCAGAAACCGTCGAGGTCAGGCCGCGCACGGTCAGTGAGGCGGTGATTTGCGCCACGAAAGCCGAAACCACAAATAGGCCAAAGACCACGATCGCCACACCGACAAAGCGCCCCAAACGGGTTTGCGGCGAGGCCACTTCAAAGCTGGATTGGGTGAGCACATTCATCGCCCACCACAGCCCGCGCCCAACACCGGCCCGATACCCGCGCTGGGTAAAGGCCTCGTGGCCGCCCACCGCCCGTTCCGTGAGCCAAATCAAATTGGCCGCCAAAAACAGGATCACCAAAGCGCCGCCAATCCAAATCATCAACTCGCGCGAAAACAAGACGCTAAAGACATCACCCGCGCCCCCCGCCACCGGGGTCAAAACCGTGATGCCCGCATCGAAAATGGGCAAGGAGAAATCCAACACACGTTCGCGTTCTTCGGTCACCGAAATATTGGCGACGGCCCCGTCGGTCATGCCGGTTTCAATGGCGGCGATCATGGATGAGAATTGGGTGAACTCGACATATTCGGTTTCGATGTTCAACTCGGCGGCGATGGCTTCCCAAAGCTCGATGGAAAACCCACCCCAAGCGTCTTCGCGCTTAATGGAAAAGGGCAGCCGTTCGATGGTGCCGATACGGACCAACTGGCCCGAGTAATTGGGCCCGGAATTAGGCGTAATGCTCTGCGAGAAAACCGGGGCTGCCCCGAAGGCCAGCGCCAAAACCGCGATTAGCGTTAACCGCAAAACTCGCAAGCGGTCGCCGCACCAAGCAAACCCGTGCAATCCCCTACACATCGCTATATTCCCCATCATTCAAAAGCAGCCGCAAGCTACTCTTGTCGTTAGGGAGTTGTAAAGCTTTGGGGATATCTGCCGCACCAAAGAAGCTTTAACTGCCTGAAACTTAGGCGGCCATCGCGAGGATTGTTTCAAGCCCGGTGCGAATGATCAGATCGACCAAAAAGAAGAAGGTCGCTGCAAAAGCTGCCATGATGAACACCATCACCGTGGTCAGCATGGTCTCACGGCGCGTTGGCCAAACGACTTTGGCCACCTCAGCGCGGACTTGCTGGATAAAGTTAAACGGGTTCAATGCCATTGGTCGGGCCCTTTGTGCCTGCGAGGCTTTTAGCTATGGCGCTTGGGCCTGATTTGCAAGGGATAAAGCCAGCACTGTGCTTGGGGCGCTTTGGGGGCAACACGGGGGGCTAATTCCCTAGCATTCAACCGCCGCTTGGGCTCAAATTGGCAAAGAGCTCACTCATCGCGCGGTCCGGGTTTGACCACCCTAGCTTTATGCTCGCCCAAAGGTTTGCCGCAACGCCCCGGTTTGATAGAATCAACACAGCCGCATTGGCCTCAGGGCAAAGGTAAAGCACGCTGGTAGAGCCCGCAGTGCCGCCATCATGAAAGAGCATCCGGGGCGCCTTTGGGTTTTGCTTGATCGACAGCCACCCAAGACATTGCGCCACCGGCTCAAATTTTCCGCGAAACCCTAGCCCAACTATGGGCGCGGCGCTTCGGCAAATTGCCCGGTCCAGCGGTGTCTTAGGGTTCGCCAAAGCCCGAAGAACCGTGGCTGAGAACCGCCCCATGTCGCGGGCCGTTGAGCGCAGACACCCGGCCCCAGCCATCGCTTGGAACGTCCAAGGCACGACAGGTTTACCCCGCGCGCTGAAGGGCTGCATGAACCTAGCTTGTTGCGATGTCGTTAAATCCGAAGTCGTGTCGATAAGCCCCATCGGGTCAATGACCTTTTCGTGCAATACCTCCAGATAAGGCTTGCCAATGCTCATGGCCACCGCCTCTCCCAAAAGCCCAAACCCAAGGTTTGAGTAGCTATGCCGCGGGCGCTTGGATACCCCACTAGATGACCCGGTGCCCTTCCAATCGCGCAGCCATGCAATCAAATCATCTTGGGTAAAATCAGCGTAGGGATCCTCTGGCAGCGCAGACACCGCGGCTTTCCAAATTGGCACATGAATGCGCGGCAAACCCGACGTATGGGTCGCCAAACTCTTAAACGTGATCCCACTGGGCACATCCTTGAGACTTGGCGACACCTCATTGATGGGACGGTTCGGATCAATCAAAGCCTCCTCAATAAGAACCGCAAGAAGGATAGAGGTGAAGACTTTGGTGATTGATCCAATTTCAAAGATCATGTCCTCAGGCCTGTCATCTTGGCATTGCCCGAACGCACCAGTGCCTTGAAACCTTGGGACATCTTCGTGAAGGATCATGGACACGACACAGGTGTTGTCCCCTCGATAGGGCGCCAATAGTTTTTCCGGAAACTCGGGCCTTGATCGTCCCATCGCGTCTAGTCTTTCCACCGAAACCTAAAGCTCGTTTTTTAGCAGTCAAACCCCACATCACCAAGGCACAGGTCAGCACTGGTCGAATGCGCCAGAACCAGCTTGGCGTTTGGCAGATCATTTGATGCGGCCTTGGCCACCGCTTGCGCATCATCATAGCCATGGGCGCGCCAACGGGCGGTTAGCCGGGCTTCCAGCGTCTCAAGCGGGGGGGCCAGAAAAATTCGATGGTCCAAGAGCGGCGCCAACCTGTCCCAAGGCGCCCCTTTGAGCAAAAGATAATTGCCCTCGACGATAACGATCCGCGCGCCCTGCCCCACCTCTTGCCCGCGCCAGACAACCCGGTCTTGGGCGCGATCAAACTCTGGGATTTCCACCGACACTTGCCCCGCGCGAAGCCTTGTAATCAGATCGACAAAGCCCTGCGCATCAAAGGTGTCCGGCGCGCCTTTGCGCGACCGCAACCCGCGCGCATCTAGGGTGTCATTATCAAGATGAAACCCATCCATCGGCACCACACGCGCCCCCGAAAGCCGATCCTCAAGCGCCTGAGCCAAGGTGGATTTTCCGCTGCCCGGTGGCCCCGCAACGCCAACCATCAAGCGCGCATTAAACGGCGTCAAAGCCTCCAGCCTATGGGCAATTTGCGAGATATGCATGGCGCTTAAAAGGCCACACCGGCGATTAAGATCGCGTTGCTATAGGGCATGGTCTCGCCCTGGAGTGCGTTTCGGATTGTGATCCGTCAACGTGATAAGCCCATCAAAAGACAAATGTCCTTTCTTTACAGCGCTAAACTCTTCTTCAGAAATCTCATAAACAATCACTCCGCCGCCATGTGCACCATTGAGGGTTTCAAAGTAGCATTTTCCGTCCACCTCTCGCCGTACCTCCCAGTATTTTTCTCGCCATAAGTTTTCTGAACGAACTGTAGGCCTTCCTTGTGGGTAAAATTTCTTGCCTATTTTTTTGACGTATGGCCCGAACTTATCTTCGTTTGACATGATTATCTCCCGGTCAATAAGTTGGTGCGCACAAAGGCCCGCGCCCGTTGCGAGCGGTCCTTAAGCGCCTCGTGAGAGGCCCGTTCAATCCGAAGCGCCGCCCCGCCAGTGGTGTCAAAACACGCCAATTCCGCCGTCATCTTTGTCAAAAGACCCGCGCTGGTTTCCTCAGCAATCACCACCCCTTCAATCACCAATTCACTGCGCAGCGCCTCAAGCACCTGCCAAAAACTCGGCACCCCGCGCATCAACGCCAGATCAATCACGCGAACACCCGGCGGCGCAGGCATCCCCGCATCCGCCACCACGATCTCATCAACATGACCGCAAGCCGCCACAAGATCGCTAAGCGCCCGGTTTAACAGCAGCCCCTTCTTCACGCCGCAGCCTCAGCTGGCGGCTCGGCGGCCCCAGTCATAAAGGCCACCGCATCAGACATAGTGTGGGCCTTGGGGTCGATCACGCAAAGGCGACGGCCCAAACGGTGCACATGGATACGGTCCGCGACCTCAAAGACATGAGGCATGTTGTGACTGATCAAAATGATCGGAATGCCGCGCGCGCGCACATCGTTGATCAGCTCTAGCACCCGGCGGCTTTCCTTCACCCCAAGGGCCGCGGTCGGCTCATCAAGGATAATCACCTTTGAGCCAAAAGCCGCCGCCCGCGCCACCGCAACCCCTTGGCGTTGCCCCCCCGAAAGCGTCTCAACCGCTTGGTTGATATTTTGGATCGTCATCAGCCCCAATTCCGAGAGATTTTCGCGGGCCTGCCGCTCCATCTCGCGTCGGTCAAGCTGGCGAAATAACTGCCCCATGATGCCCTGTTTGCGGATTTCGCGGCCCATGAACATATTGTCCGCAATCGACAGCGCAGGCGACATGGCGAGGGTCTGATAGACCGTCTCGATCCCATGATCGCGGGCGTGGATCGGCGAGGTAAACCGCACCGATTGCCCTTCGAGCCGCACCTCGCCCTCATCGGGGATCACCGCCCCCGAAACCGCCTTGATCATCGTCGATTTGCCCGCTCCATTATCGCCAATCACCGCCAGCACCTCGCCGGGGTAAAGCTCAAAATCCGCGTGGTTCAGGGCAACAACGCGCCCGTATCGTTTGACGAGGCCCCGCGCCTCAAGAATAGGCTGCACCGCGCTCATCCCGCCACCTTTCTGATCCATTGATCCACCGTGGTCGCGCCGATGATCAGCACACCGATCAAAAGGAACGTCCATTGTGGATCGGCCCCGTACATGCGCAGGCCAAGCTCATAGACGCCGACAATCAGCGCGCCAAAAAACGCGCCCAAAATTGAGCCGCGCCCGCCAAAGAGCGAAATGCCCCCAATGACAACCGCCGTGATCGCTTGGATATTGCCGATCACCCCGGTGGTGGCCGAGGGCGAAACCGAGCCAAAGCGCCCGATCATCACCCAGCCCGCAAAAGCGCAGATCAGCCCAACGAGGGCATAGACCTGGATCAGCGTCTTTTTGGTATCCACCCCGGCCAGCTCTGCGGCCTCTGGGTCATCGCCCACCGCATAAACATGCCGCCCCCAAGCGGTCTGTTTCAGCACGTAGGACAGGACGATCACCAATAGCACCATGAAGATCACCCCAAAGGTAAAGGTCGCGCCAGCAAACTTCAGCTTGGTGCCGAACACCTGCAAAAGAGGCGCCTGCGCCTCGATATCCCCCGAGCGGATCGTCTCATTGGCCGAGTAGATGTAATTGGCCGCCAGAACGATCTGCCACATGCCCAAGGTCACGATAAAGGGCGGCAGTTTGACCCGCGCCACCAACCAACCGTTAAGCGCGCCGATGGCCGTGCCTGCCAAAAGCCCAAGGGGGACAGCGAGGTGCACGGGCACGCCATAGCGAAAAGTCGCTTGGCCCATGACCACCGAGCATAAAACCGCGATTGCCCCAACGGATAAATCAATACCTGCGGTGAGAATGATCAGGCTTTGGGCGGCGGCAAGAATGCCGACAATTTGCACCTGTTGTAGGATGAGTGTCAGGGCAAAAGGTGAGAAAAACTTTGAGCCTAAAAGGACCGCGAACAACCCCAGCGACAGAACCAATACGATCAAGGGAACAAGCGCAGGGTTCACATGGAGCGCGTGTTGAAAGCGGCCAAGCAAGCCGCGATCCGGCTCATCAAACTCGGCCACCTGCACCGGGCTTTGGCCCAGCGGCCTTTCGAATTCTTGCGATTGATCCATGAAGCCCCCCGTTTCTACATGGCTGTCTTTGATCGGCATCCGCAATGGGTGCCCGTTTGCAGCCTCAAAAAAGGGCGGGCCAAACCCGCCCCTTTCAAGTTTGTCACTCTACAAGGGTTAGCCCCAGCAGCGATTCATGCCTTCGGCCACGTCGATGCTCTCAACGCCATCAGCAGGCTGCGAGGTGACCAACGACACACCAGTGTCGAAGAAATCCAAACCATCGGTCGGGGCAGGCTTCACACCGTCCTTGGCCCACGCAGCAATCGCCTCAACACCCAAGGACGCCATAAGCAGCGGATACTGCTGCGATGTCGCACCGATGATGCCTGCCTCAACGTCCGTGACACCGGGGCAACCGCCATCAACGGACACAATCAACACATCATTTTCGCGACCAATTGCCTTAAGCGCCTCATAGGCCCCTGCGGCTGCAGGCTCGTTGATGGTGTAGACCACGTTGATAAACGGGTCTTGGGCCAAGAGGTTCTCCATCGCTTTGCGGCCCCCCTCTTCATTACCAGAGGTCACGTCATTGCCGATGATGCGGGGATCGGTTTCATCACCCCATTTGTTCGGATCACCCAGATCAATGCCAAAGCCCTTCAAAAAGCCCTGATCGCGCAAAACGCCAACCGTCGGCTGGCTAACCGCCAGATCAAGCATGGCGATTTTAGCGTCGGCCGCCTTATCCCCAAGCTGGGCCTTTGCCCAAGCGCCGATCAACTCACCGGCCTTAAAGTTATCGGTGGCAAAGGTTGCATCAGCCGCGTCAATCGGCTCCAGCGGGGTGTCCAGAGCAATGACCAAAAGCCCCGCCTCGCGCGCGGCCATCACCGGCCCTGTGATCGAGGCCGTGTCAGAGGCGGTCAGCAAAATACCCGAGGCGCCATCGGCGATACAGGCCTCAATCGCCTGCACCTGCGTGTCGTGATCGCCGTCAACTTTGCCAGCGTAGGATTTCAAAGTGATGCCCAGCTCTTCGGCTTTGGCGCTCGCGCCTTCTTTCATCTTAACAAAGAACGGGTTGGTGTCCGTTTTGGTAATCAAACAGGCTGATACGCCGTGTCCGCCCGCATGAGCCGGTGCAATCGCAGCCGCAGACGCCATCAAAGCGCCCGCAACGGTGGCGAGAAGTGTCTTTTTCATTGGATCCTCCCAAAAGGTATGGGGCATTTTTGCCCTCTAAAAAAATGTTAATTGAAAATCCGCACCAGTCAATAAGTAAATCAACTTGATTTATTAATCCCAAGCCTGTCTGATCGAACCGTCCTGCTACGCCCGCCACACAATTTAGCCGTGACACAATTTAACCGTGGCACAAATTAACCGAGATGCGACTTTGCCCGTAACCACCCCAGACAGCCAAACCGGCCCCGGCCCCGCCATCAATCCAGCGCGAGTGCGGGCCCATAACGAACGGCTCGTGCTCTCGCTCTTGCGCCGCCATGGCGCGTTTTCCAAGGCCGATGTGGCGCGGATCACCGGGCTCTCGGCCCAAGCAATCACCGTCATCATTCGCAATCTCGAGGCCGAGCAATTGCTGCGCCGCGAACGCCCTGTGCGCGGGCGCGTGGGCCAGCCCTCGACGCCCATGACCCTCAACGGCGACGGCGCTTTTACCATCGGGCTGCGCATCGGCCGCCGCTCGGCGGATCTGACCTTGATGGATTTTCAAGGCATTTTGCGCGAACAGGTCACGGTCACCTATGCCTACCCCACCCCAAGCTTGATCCTTGAATTCGTGCGCAAGACCGCCAGCAGCTTGCGCACAAGCCTGCCTGAAAGCCTGCGCTCCAAAGTCATCGGTCTTGGGGTTGGCGCGCCTTTTGAGCTGTGGAATTGGCTGGACAGGCTCGACGCCCCGCAGGCCGAAATGTCCGCGTGGTACGACTTTGATTTGGGGGCCGCCTTGCGCAAAATCACGGGCCTTGAGACCTTCATTCAAAACGACGCCTCTTGCGCCTGTTTGACCGAGCAGATGCGCGGCAAGGGGCGAACGCTTAAGGATTTCGCCTATTTCTTCATCGGCTCTTTCGTGGGTGGCGGCATTGTGCTGAACCACAAGCTCTTTACCGGCCCGAACCAGAACGCGGGGGCCTTTGGCACGCTGGTCGTCGCACATCCCAAAACGAACGAGCCGCAAGAACTGCTCGATGTCGCCTCGCTGTTCCTACTAGAGCGGCGCATCATCGAGACAGGCGGCAACGCTGATCTGCTTCGCCATGCCGATCAGAATTGGTCCGGGCTGGGGCCGCTTTTGGATGATTGGATCGACACCACGGCCATGGCCCTGTTCCGCGCCACCCAAAGCACCTGCGCGGTGATCGATTTTTCCGATGTTGTGATCGACGGGGCCGTCCCGCCGGATGTGCTGGCCCGGATCGTAGAGCGGATGGCGACCCATTGCGAAGAGGCGGTATCTGTTGGCATCATCACACCGCAAATCCATCAAGGCACCACCGGTCCAAACGCCCGCGCTCTGGGGGCATCCATGCTGCCGATTTCATCGCGCTTTATGCTAGAGACGCCGCATTTTGATCTAGAGGCGTGATGTGATGCTACAGATTTGGTGTTGGAAACAT